>VFZQ01000047.1 GCA_016871135.1 Acidobacteriota bacterium
CAACCGGTCGATCGTTTCAACCACCCACTACATCGAGGAAGCCGAGCGGTTGTGCGACCGCGTGGCGATCGTCGACAAAGGGAAGATCATCGCCATCGGCCCGCCAAAACAATTGATCGCGGATACGTTTGGAGCGTCGAAGGTGGAAGTGACGCTCGCGGCGGCGTTGAGCGAAGGCATCGAGCCGCCGGTAGGCGTCCATTTGAACGGCGCGCGCGACCATCTGACGATGTCCGACGACAAGCCCGCGCGGGCGATTGTCGATATCGTGAAGTGGATCGAACAGCAAGGACTGGAACTGGCCGACATTCACTTGAAGCGCCCGACACTCGAAGATGTATTTCTGGAATTGACCGGCAGGAGCTTGCGCGACTGAGTATGAATTCCTATCTCACCAACATACTCATCACGCTGCGGCTTATGGCCCGCGACCGCATGGCGATGTTCTTCGGCTATGTGTTCCCATTGATGTTCTTCTTCCTGTTCGCGCAGATGATGTCGGCGGGGCAAGGAGGCGATGTCGCCAAGCAGGTGGTCGCCAACGTTCTCATCTTCGGCGTGTTGGGCAATGGATTTTTCGGTGCCGGAATGCGGGCGGTGTCGGACCGCGAGAACAACATCTTGCGGCGCTTCAAAGTCGCTCCGACCAACGCCGCGCCGCTGCTGGTGAGCTGGCTGGTGACGGGTTGGATCAACTACATCCCGTCCGCGATCTTCCTGATCCTGATCGGACGCATCGGCTATCACATGCCGTGGCCCGAACGGCCGCTCGATCTCTTCCTGTTCTTGTCGCTGGCGGTGCTGGCGTTTCGCGCCATCGGACTCATCATCGCGTCGGTGGTCAACGGCATGCAGGAGAGTCAGATCCTGATTCAGTTGATGTATCTGCCGATGCTGTTCTTGAGCGGCGCGACGTTCCCGATTTCCGCGATGCCGAACTGGCTGCAGATCACGGCGCAGTTTATTCCATCGGCGCACCTGTTTACCGGACTGCAGGGCATACTGCTGCGGCAGCAGAGTTTCCTGATGCAGTCGAAGGCCGTGATTGCGCTGCTGTTGACGCTGGCGCTGGGGTTGTTCATCAGCATCAAGCTGTTTCGTTGGGAGAAGGAACAGAAGGTCAAAGCGTCGGCGAAGTTGTGGGTGCTGGCCGCTCTGGCGCCCTTCCTCGTGCTGGGTGTTTGGGAAGCGCAATCGAAAGAAAACCTGACGCAAGCGAAGATCCTGCAGCGCGCGCTGCGGCGCGGCCGGTCGGTCGTGATTCGCGATGTGCGCATCTTCACGGGCGACGGGCGGATAATCGAACGTGGCGGCGTGCTGGTCGAGAAGGGTAAGATCGCGCGGATATTCGAGGGCGATACGCCGGAGCCGAAAACGTTGAATGCCGATCCGGTGGAAGGCAGCGGGAAGACGCTGCTGCCGGGCTTTGCCGACACTGGCGTGTACCTGAGTTGGCCCGGCGGGATTCCGTCGCCGGAGTCCTACAGCAAGACTGAGAAGGCGCTGGAGCATTCGTTGAAGGCGTATCTGTACAGCGGCGTGACGGCGGTGCGGAGCTTGGGTGATAGCGCCGCTGAGATGACGCGATTGCGCGGGCGCGTTGAGTCGGGTGAGCTACTCGGGCCGGACCTGCTGTTCACCGGACCGACGTTCACGACGAAAGCGGCGTTGACCGAAGGGCCGTTGCGCAACGTGCCGGAGGCGTTTCGCGAGCGCGTGGCGCAGAGTGTCTTGCGGATTCCCAACGATGCGGGCGAAGCCGAGCGCGCGGTGGCTGACCTGGCGGCGCAACAGGCGCACGCGATCCATGCCGATACGGCGCGGTTGACGCCCGAGATCGTCGCGGCGATCGAACGCGCGGCGAAGGCGAAGGGGTTGGCCGTTGTGCCATCGGTCGAAGCAAACCCGCCTCCGGCGGCCGACATGTTGGATTCGACGATGGTGCAGCAAGTCGCGCCGAAGGGGATGATCGCGCGGACAAAGCCGATCCTCGTCGCGGTGGCGTCGAAGGAGCCGCCCGCGCCTTTGCCAATCAACATCACTTCGATCTCTACACGATCGGGCCAATCGTTCCTTATTCACGGCCCGGCGATTCATTGCACGATGGCGCAGTTGGTCCGCTCGGGCATGACGCCGGCGAGTGTTTTGCGGGCGGCGACACTGGGCGGAGCGGAAACCTTGGGGCTCGCGGCGCGAACAGGCCGTATTCAGGCAGGTTTCGACGCGAACATGGTGTTGGTCGATGGCAATCCGCTGCAGGACATCACGGTGACGGAGCGGATCTCGATGGTGATGCTGCGCGGCGAGCGATTGCTGCGCGGCGCGTTGTTTGAAGACGAGGACGAGGACAAATGAAACGCTGGGTCTTGATCGCCGCGCTGCTTTCGCTTGTTGGTGCGCTGGTGTCGCAGACCCTCTGGAAACGTTTCGTCGGCAAGCAGGCCGATGGGACGTATCTGTTGCCGACCGGGCAAGTGGTGCGGCCGATAGGCACCCATGTCGAAGTGAACGATCGTCCGCTTGGGATGACGTTGAGTCCCGACGGGCGAATCGCCGCGGTAGTCACGGCGTCGAACTTTGCGCCGCGCGCGCTGCACCTGATCGACATCGCCGGCGAGAAGCTGATCCAGTCGCTGCCGATCGCCGATAGCTTTACGGGCGTCGCGTTCAATAAGGCCGGCGACACGCTCTACATTGGCGGCGGATCGTCGCACGCGATCCTGGTTTTCAAAGGGCCGCAGTGGAAAGAGTCCGGCCGCATCGCGTTGCCCGACGCGGCGCCGAGCGGCATTGCGTTGAGCGACGATGGCGCCTATCTCTATGCCGCGTGCAATTTGAAACATGCTGTGGCGCGGGTGCGATTGGCCGACAACGCGGTGGAGTATTGGAACGCCGGTACGTATCCGTATACGGTGGCGCTGGCGCAGGGGAAGCTCTTCGTTTCGAATTGGGGCGGCCGTCGCCCGCGCGCGGGTGATACAACCGACGGCGTGCATCCGGTTGTCGTCGACCCGCGAACCGGTATTCCCTCGACGGGAACGTTGACGGTGTTCGACGCCGCGGCGGGGACGCAAATCGCCGAGATCGATGTGGGCTTGCATCCGAGCGCGATGGCCACGCATGGCGGGAAGCTGTATGTCGCGAACGCGAATTCGGACACTGTATCGGTGGTCGATATAGCGAAGGCCACGCGGGAGCGGACGATCGCCGTGCCTTTGTATCGAAAGGCGCCGCTCGGGTCCGCTCCGAACACGCTGGCGGTGCATCCGGCTGGGCATACGCTGTTTGTGGCAAACGCCGCGAATAATGCGGTGGCGGTGGTCGACTTGAAGCGCGATGCAGTGCGTGGATTCCTGCCCGCCGGTTGGTATCCGACGGCTGTGGCGGTAACGCCGTCGCACCGGTTGTTGATCGCGAACGGCTACGGATTCGGATCACTGGCGCCATTGAAAGCCGGTGCGAAGGGCCGAAGTTACAAAGACCGCGCGGGTGTTGTTTCGATCGTCTCGCTCGATGAGGTTAACAACATTCAGAAGCACACCGAGCAGGTCCGGCGCGACAATCACGCGCCGGGCGCCGTGGCGGCGGTGAAGGGCCAGACGCCTCGGCCGATTGAACACGTCATTTACGTGATCAAGGAGAACCGCACCTACGATCAGATTTTCGGCGACGTGGCGGCGGGCAACGGTGACAAATCGCTCGCGATCTTCGGCGGCGATGTAACGCCGAATCATCATGCGTTGGCCGAGGAGTTCGTGCTGCTCGATAACTTCTACACACCGGCCGATCAGTCGGCGTTGGGGCACCGCTGGTGCACGCAAGGTTACGCGAGCGACTGGGTGTTTAAGTACAGCAACGGGCGGAACGATCAGAACCCGATGTTGTTCGCGCCCACCGATTTCATCTGGGACAACGCGCGGCGGAACAACGTCGCGGTGAGGAGTTTCGGCGAGCGGGGATTAAACACCATCGAACCGAAGACGGCGACTTGGACCGATATCTACAACGACTGGAAGAACGGGACGTTGAAGGTGTCGATCTCGCCGCGCGCGGTGATCGTCGGTTTGCGCGACATCTACTCCAAGCGCGTTCCGGCGTATGAGTTGCGTGTGCCGGATCAGGTGCGCGTCGACCGGTTTCTCGAGGAGTTTCATGTGGCGGAAAAGGCCGGCGCCGTGCCGAAGTTGATGGTGCTGTTGCTGTCGCAGGATCACACGGCGGGGACGAGTCCGGGGTACCCAACGCCGCGCGCGATGGTGGCCGATAACGACCTGGCGCTGGGGCGATTGGTGGAGGCGGTGTCGAAGTCGTCGATCTGGCCGAAGACCGCGGTCTTCGTGGTCGAGGACGATGCGCAGGACGGCGTCGATCATGTCGACGGGCATCGCACGGTGGCGCTGGTCGTGAGTCCGTACACGCGCGGCCGAAAGACCGACAGCACGTTTTACACGACGATCAACCTGTACCGGACGATTGAAGAGCTGCTGCACCTGCCGCCGCAGAATCAGTTCGATGTGGCGGCGACGCCGATGTTCACGGTGTTCGGGCCGAAGGCGGATTCGACGGCGTATCGAGCGCGGTCGAACAAGGTGCCACTCGATGAGATGAATCCGCCGCTGAAGGACTTGAAGGGCAAGCAGGCGGACTTGGCGCGGGCCTCGATGAAGATGGACTTCGACGAGCCGGATGTAGCGCCGGAGAGTTTGCTGAACCAGGCGATCTGGCATTCGGTGAAGGGCCCGAATGTGCCGTATCCGGCGCGCTGATTACTCTCGCGGGCGCTTTACGCTTTTAGATGTAGATGCCGATTCCAACCGAGTTTCAACAAGCGATTCAGGCGCTGCCCCCGCGACTCAGCGCGTTCCTGCAAGCCGAGATTTCGGCCGGCAACGGCATCGCCGAGATGCACAACGGCGGACGGCGGTTCGTCTTGAAGCGCCGGGTGATGACGCGGCAGCGGGCGTCGACGGGCGGGATCGTCTATCAGTACGCAGATAACGCGTTTACCGATGAGGGCGGTGGCTTCTTCATCATCGAGCCGGAGTTCGAAGCGCAGCCGCCGAAACGCGAGTGGAATCACTCTCCGAGTTGGACGCCGCCCGTGCAGACCGGCTCGCCGGTGACGCTGTTCATCGACAGCATGCGCATCGACTACGACAAGTGGAAAGAGGGCGAAGGCTACGATCTGACGCAGATCGAGAAGGCCAACGACGATGACAGGGAGAGGATTGAGTCGCGGCTGCTTGGCAGCGGGATCAATGGCTGGCGCGATGTCCAGGCGCTGGCGGCGCTGGATACCGCGCGGGCTCGCGCAGCGCTTAAGAAGGCTTTGAAAGCGAACAACAATGAGGTTCGCCTGGCGGTGATCCAGTACGCGCCGCATTTGGTTTCGGAACGAACGCGGACCAAGACCTTGGTGCAGGCGCTGATTACGGGTGAATTTTACGCCGGCCTGACGCAGGCGTTGATGGAAGTCGAAACGCATCATCCACCCGAGGTGATCGACGCGCTGCTGCATGGCGCGCTGCGCAAGGACGAAGGCGCGGTGCATTTCGCGGCGATGCTGATGTTCCTGCACGGGAAGGCGGAGAGCTCGTTCGATTGGAACCAGCGGCCCTTCTTTTTGCGGTTCGGCACGAAGGATCGGGCCGAGCGGCGGGCGGCGTTCGAGGAGTTGTGCGGGAAGATCGGGATCGACCCGCGGAAGTACCTGTAGACCGCCAGGAGGCTGACGCGCGCGTTTTTGGCCGGGCGCGTCAACCCGGTTTAGCTCCCGTCGCGGATAACGCGGCAGGAGTCGATATCGAAGCTAACCTCGCCGATCGCGAGGCGTGTCTGGTCCTTAAAGGACTCGACAAATGTAAGAAAGCGGGCCGCGTCGTCGAAGTTGGACACCAATCCAAGAGACGCGCGGATGGCCCCGGCGCTTTTGTTCGCGCCGCTCGATTGCATCAGACGCAGAAAACTCTGCAGGTTAATTTCGTCGCCCAGGGCGTAGCCGGCCCGCATGTCCTGTTCCGTCAAGCCTTCGGCGGTCTCGCCCGCTCCAGGGTTGCAGAAACAACCGGTACGGAGAGAGATCTTTTCCTGTCCGGCGAGTTCTTCGACGCGCCGGTAATCGAGAAGATGCCCGTGGGGATCGTAGAGATTCAGCGTGATCGTGCCGCCGCGGTCCTTGACGGTTTCGGGGCCGTAGATTCGGACCATGGCGCGGCCGTTGGTGTGACGCAAGGCCAGGAGTTCTTCGAGGAGCCATGCGGTAAGGCACTTGACGCGCAGCCCGATCGTTTCGATGCCGATGGACTCGATGTGGCGGAGTCCGATTTCGACCGCCGGAATCGACAAATAGTTCAGCGTTCCGTCTTCAAAGGCCGCCTCGTTTTTCGACAGCACGTGGGCTTTGGCGCGCACGGAGGCGAAGTTCACGGTCCCTCCGGCGAACCAGGGGCGTTGCAGTTTTTCGAACGCCGGGCGGCGGATCAGCAACGCTCCTACGCCCGTGGGATAACCGAAGATTTTGTAGAACGAGATCGTGACGAAATCGGGGCTCACCTTCGACAGGTCGAGCCGGTTGGTGGGCACGAAGGCCGCGGCGTCGAGCAGGACGTCCCATCTTTGCGCATGGGCGCGTTCGATGATTTCGAGAGGATGTTTCACGCCGGAGAAATTAGACTGGGCGGGGAACGCGAACAGGCCTTTGGTCGAAGCGGCGAGCGCGTTGTCAAGCGCATCGAGATCGAGGCGGAGACCGGGCGTTGTGAGTGGCGCATAGGCGATCGGCGCGTTGTTGCGCTGCGCGAATTCGCGGATGCCGTTGACGGAGTTGTGATTGTCGGCGGCGGCGAGATAGCCGGTGGTCGGCGAGAACGGATACGCTTCGCCGATGAGGCGGAGCGCTGCGGAAGCGTTCTGCGTGAAGACGAGGTAGTAATCTTCGGCGCGGAAACATTCGAGCACGAAGCGGCGCGCGCGCTCGACCAGATCGGTCATCGCGGTGGATGTGGGATTGGCCGACTGGGGGTTGCCGAAAACCGAATCGCGCAGCATGTCGAGATGCCGCGCGATTTGGTTTTCCGAGTAGAGCGAGCCGCCGGTGTAGTCGAGGTAGCACTGGCCCTGTTGGCCGAGCCGCGCGTATTCGGCGGCTCGGAGGGCGTCGATGGAAGCGGTCGACCGGTACTCCGGGAAGCGCTCGATGAAGGACGCGAAGGTCACTTCGGTTGGGGCACAATCCGGAGGTAGGGCTTGGGCGCTTTCCAGCCGTCGGGGTACTTTTCCTTGGCTTCGGCATCGGAGACGGCGGGGACGATGATGACGTCTTCGCCGCTCTTCCAGTTCACGGGGGTGGCGACCTTGTGCTTTGCGGTAAGCTGCATGGAGTCGAGAACGCGGAGGACTTCGTCGAAGTTGCGGCCGGTACTCATGGGGTAGATGAGCATGAGCTTGACCTTCTTGTCGGGGCCGACGACGAAGACGGTGCGGACGGTTGCGTTATCGGCGGCGGTACGGCCTTCGCAGGACTCGCCGGCTTCGGCGGGGAGCATGTCGTAGAGCTTGGCCACTTCGAGCTTGGTGTCGCCGATCATAGGGAAGTTGACCTTGTGGCCTTGGGTCTCTTCGATGTCGCCCGCCCATTTGCCGTGGTTGTCGACGGGGTCGATCGACAGCCCGATGACTTTGCAGTTGCGCTTGGCGAACTCGCCGGCGAGACCGGCCATGTAGCCGAGTTCGGTGGTGCAAACGGGCGTAAAGTCTTTGGGGTGAGAAAACAGGATGGCCCAGCCGTCGCCAATCCACTCGTGAAAGTTGATGGTTCCGTGTGTGGTGTCGGCCGTGAAATTGGGTGCGACGTCGTTGATACGTAGCGACATAAGAGTGTCGGACTCCTTCCTGTAGAGTTTACGCGAAAAGGTGGTGCGGGGAAGTTCATTGATCAAACCGCGGAGGTTTTTCCGTATTGTTAGTCGACACGTGGATCGCAACGTCCGCGGCTCACGTTCGGAGGAGAATCACTCAAATGAAAACGCAGTTCATGCGTACGCTACTGGTGTGCGCGGGCATCGCGCGGCTTCCAGCGGCGACGATTATCGACAATTACAACGCGACACTGGGCGCTGCGCATACTTTGCAGTCCGCGGCCGTGGCTTTTAATCTCAGCATTGGGTACGCCGAGGTTCAGGTCGCGGGCCGGCTGTATACGGGTACCGGCAGCGGGGAGTTTGGATTGAGCCAGGGCACCGCGACGTTGCTCGACGCTCTTGGGCCGGGCACGACACCGAACATCATTGCGCAGAACACTTTTTCGACGGACTTTTCGAATCCGAATAACGCGGCGCCGTCCATCGTATTTTTCAGCGGGCTCTCGCTGAACCCGGGTACCTACTATTTGGTGTTGCAGGCGAGCGCGAATAACAGCAACCCGATCGTCTGGCAAACGACGCCGAACGGCCCTGTGGTAGGCAACGGCGTCACCAGCGTGTTCAACTTTGTCGCTGCCGCGCAGAACGCGACGTTTACGTCGCAGTATTTCCCTGTCGACACGATCGACAAAGTGCAGTATCTGGTGACGGGTCGCGAGGTGACGGGTGATGTGCCGGAGCCTTCGACTTGGGTGCTGCTGGCCGTCGGGCTCGGGATCGTGTTGCTGCGACTCAAATCTTCGCAGTGATTAGGGCCGGCGTAAATTTTTTTCTGGTCGTGAGCACATTGGCCGCGCTTTCACGCGTGAGAAGTTGTGGAAGTGCGGACCAACTCGGCACAGGGCCAGGTAACTCAACTCCTTCAGCGCTGGAAGAACGGCGACGCCGCGGCGCTGGCGGATCTGACGCCTCTTGTCTATGCGGAGCTCCGCACCCTGGCGCGTTCGCGGCTAGCCGCCGAACGTCGCCAGGGTATTTCTCCGACAGAATTGGTGCATGAAGCGTTTATCCGGCTGGTCCGGGCACAGCAGCCCGAGTGGGCCAATCGGGCGCATTTCTACTACATCGCGTCGCGGTTGATGCGGCAGGTGCTGGTGGATTTTGTCCGCGAGACCAACGCGCAGAAGCGGGGCGGAGGCGTGGAAGCGTTGTCGCTCGACGCGATCTACGAACGGGCGCCGGCGGCGGATGCGAAGCTGCTGCAGATTCACGAAGCGCTGAACGCGCTGGGCGAGATCGACGAGCGCAAATCGAGGATTCTGGAGATGCGCTACTTCGGCGGGATGACGGCGGAGGAGATTGCGTCGGTGGAAGGGGTGGCCCCGGTGACGGTGACTAGGGATGTCCGCGCGGCGACGGCGTGGCTGCGGGCCTGGATGCGCGAAGGCGCGGTGTAACCGCCGAACGTGACGACGTGCTGCCCGCGCGGCAGCAGAATGGCGTTGCCGGCACGTTCGGGGCTAGCGCGGGCGCCGTCGATTTCTATCCACTCCGGCTCGCGGTCGACGACGGCGACGGCGCGGTGCGTGGAGTTGTAGCTAAGTTCGACGGACTCGCGGCCGGCGGAGGCGGAGACGAGATCGCCGTTAAAGTCGAGCACACGCATGGGCGGCGTTTCCTTGGCGGGTTCGATGGCAACGGGGCCGGGAGGAAGCCATAGTGTCTCCGCGTTGGCGACCGGCCAGAGCTTTCCGTTGACGCGCGCGGGACCTTGCCAGGCGATGCCCGCGCCGTGATCGGAATCGACGACGAGGCGGCCGGCGATGCGCTCGAGACGCTTTACGGCGGCGGCGGCGCTGGAGAGAAGCGGGAGGTCGGTCTTGCGGATGGAGCTTTCGAAGTAGAGCGCCACGCGGGAAAAGGCGCGCGCGGAGAGATTGACGAGCTGAAACAATTCAATGCCGGTTTGTTGCTTTGTTGGATAGACGTCCTGGTACCTCTCGACGATGTTGATGTCGATGGCGAGGCGCGCGTGCTGGGTTGTGGCGGCTTTGTAACGAGTGGCGATTTGCGGGTAGCGCTGTGGGCCGAGGTGCCAGATTGTCGCTGGATCCTCGATCAGGAACGTGAAGTCGTGTTTGTCGAGTTGGGGCAGAAGGCGGGCGGATTCGGCGCCGATCAGGTCGCGCATGCGGGTGTCGAACTTGTCGTCGACGTGCGTGAGGACGAGGTCGAGGTGCGGACGCTGTTTGCGGATGCGGCTGAGTTCGGCGAGCCACTCCTCTTGCATGCGCTGGGCGAGTTGGGCGCGGTATTCGAGGAGCTTGGGGCGTAGCGCTGACGACGCATCGCGCGCGACGGCGACAGGATCGGCGCCGTGCAGCGCGCGGAATTCGGCGCGGACATCGTCGTTGAAAGGCGTGAAGCGAGAGGCGTTGTCGATGCCTTCGAGCGATTCGAAATAGAGTTCGGCGAGATTGAGGCCATCCCAGTTGAAGCGGTGCGCGAGCGCGTCGATACCACGTTTGACTTCTCGGGCGCAGTCGCGATTGGCGAGGTTCATGAGCTTGCGCCAGTCGAGGTGGGCGTCTTGGAGGAGGGCGGTTTTTTCGCGCCATTCGGGATGATCGTTCCAGAATTGTTCGGAGACGTGCGGGAGTTCGATCCAGGCGTAGACGAGGATGGCGCGGCGATGGCAGGCGTCGATCAATTTTGCGAGATACTCGTCGCGTTGCGGGTCGGGCTCGTGATAGTGCCAGGCGGCGACCTGGAGAGCGCCGATGCCGGCGGCGCGCCAACGGTCGGCCATGTAATCGGGATCGGCGCGAAGGCGGTAGGAGGAATCGAAGAAGGCCCAGAGGCGGCCGGAGCGGAAAGGTGGTTCGAGGCCGAGATCGCGGAGGGCCTGAAGCAAGTAGGGGAAACGTTCGTGGCCTTTTTCTCCGGGAGTAACGGGGATCCACAACAGCGCGCCCTTGCCGACGCGGAGACCGGCGGCGACGGGCGTGGAGGACCAGCGTTCCCGCGCGAAGACGACGGCATCGGGCGGCGTGGTGTAGATCGGCAGTTCGAGCGCGCGCTCCCAAATAATAGGGACGGCCTCGTCGTGGGAGTCGCGGATTTGACGGACCACGACGCGGTTGCCGGTGGCTTTGAAACCGAGCGCCTGCGCGAGTTCGGGCTGGCCTTCGACAACGACGATGGCGCCCTGCTCGATGCGAGGGCGCCACGTCGAAGCGGCGGCAGAAACGCCGTTAGGGAGGACGATCAGTTTGGCGGCGCCGCCTGTGGAGGGAACGAGTCCGATGGAAGAGAGAATCGCGGGCCAAGGGCCGTGGTCTTCGCCGGCGATTTGGAACGATTCGGCGTGAACGATGGCGCCGAGTAGGAAGGAGATCTTAGCGAGTGATCGCATACCAGAATCCTGCGCGCACGTCGAAGTAGTTCGGGCGGCGCGGGTTGAAGCGGTTGATGAAATGCGCGCCGCGCAGAACTTGCAGCGTGAAGTGAACGTTGGAGGGAAGGCCAGTCCAACGGGTGCGGAGGCCGCCGCCGGCTTCGCCGAAGTTGGCCCAATATTCGCGCCGGGCGTCGACAGTGAAATTGAGGCTCGTGAAGAGTTGCAGATTGGGATGTACGGTTTTGCCGATGCGGTTTTGACTGACGAGGAGGAGGTCGTTGGCGAAGCGGCTGACGAAGACGGCATCGTTGGTGGTTTCGAAGAAGCGGCCGGTGGCCGAGGCGCCGAGCGGAGCGCCGTAGAAGCGAGTGACGATGAGACCGCCGCGGAAATCCGGTTGCACCCGCGCGGTGTCGCGGCGCGACAGATAACTCATCGCGGTGCCCGCTTCGAACCACGCGGACACGCCGCTGATCGGCACCGTGGCGAGGCCGACGCCGACGATAGTCGAGCTTTCGGACAGATACTGCGGATTGCCGGTGGTGGCGTGCGAGCGTTCGATGCCGCGGGCGTCGCCGAGCAGGCGGGCGGAGAAGTAGGGCTTCAGCAACGGCATGGACGCGATGCGGATCTCCGATTTCAGTTGACTGTAGGCGAAGGCGTTTTGCCAGCGGGAGCTGAACATCGGAAGTATCCAGAACGTCGTTGATACAGGCTCGTGCGCGGCGGCGATGTTCTTGAAGGCGCGGCTGGCTTCGCGGGCGATAGTGTCGTCGGGGGCGCGGCGGGCTAGGTTGAACCAACGGGCGGCTTCGCCGTCGTTCTTCAAGATGTTGTTGGTCCAGCCGAGTTTGAGCATGACTTCGAAATCGAGCGGGTCGGATTCGTGAGCGATGGTTAGGTACTTGAGCGCGTCCTTGAGATAGCCCTTCTCGTAGGAACGCATGGCCAGTGTTTTCGCGGCGACTGTGACTTCGGCGCGCGGTGTTTCGGGGCGGCGGCGGAGGGTTTGCGGGAGCTTGAGCGCGACGCGGACGCGGTCGGCGAGATCGTCATCGTCGCCTTTGAGCACGCGGTCGAGCAAGGGCATGGCCGCGGCGTTGTCCTTGCGGCCGAGTTTCAAAAAACCGAGTTGGGCGGTGGAGAGAAGATCGTCGGGTTGCGATCGAACGATTTGCGCGAAGTGGAGTTCGGCGTCGGCTTTGGCGTCCATCTGCAGGTGCAGGTAGGCGAGTTCGCGGCGGAGTTCATGATTGGCGGGGTCGAGCGCGAGCGCCTTTTGAAATTCGTAGACGTAGGGATACCGCGCGGGGAGCAGTTCTCGCGCAAGTTCGGCGGTGCGCGGTTCGGCGCCGCGCGAG
Source organism: Acidobacteriota bacterium (assembly GCA_016871135.1). Taxonomy (GTDB): domain Bacteria; phylum Acidobacteriota; class Terriglobia; order Bryobacterales; family Bryobacteraceae. The sequence continues at coordinate 12,621 of VFZQ01000047.1, forward strand.
GCGGCTAGCAATGCGGCCGTTGCGTCTTCGGCGCGGCCTAGGCCCTGATAGGCGCGGCCGAGATCAACAAGCAACTGGCGGTAGGCCGGCTTCAGTTGCCACGCCTTGAGGAAGTGGACGGCGGCGAGTTCGTTGTCCTCGCGGAGGGCGGCGAGTTTGGCGAGTTCTTCGTGACCGGAGAAGTTGTTGGGCTCTTGCGCGAGGGCGCGCTGCCAGCGCGCGCTGCCATCCGCGAGAGGCCTTTCGATGTTTTGGAACGCCTGTTCGGCGGTTGGGTTGCCGGCGCGGCGAAGGCGGTCAAAGACGTGGCGGGCTTCGACGGGCTGGCGAGTTTCGTAGGCGAGGAAGGCGAACTCGAGGGCGACATGGGTATCGGCGGGATCGTCCCGCATGACGCGGACGAATTCGTCGCGGGCCTGTTCGGTCTCGCCGGTCTTGAGGAGCGTGTAGGCGAGGTCCTTGCGCGGGCCGGTGCGGGCCGGTTCGACGCGAAGGCCTTCGCGGAAAAGCGCGATGGCTGCGTCGTAGTTCTTGGCGCGGAGTTCGGTGTAGGCGCGGTCGAGCGACGAATCGGCCGCAATCAGTGCGCATGCGGCCAGCAACGCGGATGTTCCCTTCACGGCGGCGGTCCTCTAGATAGTAGTGGGCGGCGAGAAGGGAAATTCTCAGAAAAATCTGGTGGGTCAGTGCGGGTGGGCGGCGGCTTTGCGGGCGTCAACGAATTTCACGGCGGCGAACAAGAGCAGGAACACGACGACGAGCACGCCGAAAATGTGCCAGGCGTGCGACTTGATGTAGGCGCCGGCGTGGTCGCCCATTTGCGAGCCGAGATAAGCGAGCGCGATATAACGAGGCACGCGCGCCGCAAGAACCGTCAGAAAAAACGGCATCGGGCGTACGCCGAGCGCGCCGGCGCAGATCACGAACAACTTCGTCGGCATGAAGACCGGCGAAAGGGCGCTGATGAAAACCGTCAGAAGGCCGTAGTGTTGAAACCAGGCGCGCACCTTTTTGCCGCGTTCGCTTTCGGTGTGCCGCGCAAGGTAGGCTTCGCCGCCGCGGCGGGCGACCCAGTATAGAAACATGCAGCCGATCAGCGAGCCGGCAATCGCAAGGCCGGCGCATAACGCAGCCTGCGCCGGCGAAGCCGCCGAGAGCAGGATCAACAACGCATCAACGCCGCCCGGCAGCGGAATTCCGGCGGAATCGAGAATAGCGAGTACGAATAGGCCGGGCGGTCCCCAGGCAACGATGGAATCGACGAACTTGCGCAATCTAAGATTGTAGCTTGGCGAGTAGCGCCGCTTCATCAAGCACGGGCACGCCAAGATCCTTCGCCTTTTCGAGTTTCGATCCGGCTTCTTCGCCGGCGACGACGTAGCTGGTCTTCTTGCTCACCGAGCCGCTG
>VFZQ01000048.1 GCA_016871135.1 Acidobacteriota bacterium
AAGCGATCACCGGGGTGGAGGTCTCCGCTGCGAATCTGCGCCATGAGACGGTCCCGCACCTCGTCGGCGAGCTTTCGGCGGATAATAGGCTGTGTGCTCATGAACTTAATCTTACTCGAACCGAGTCGTAGGTGTTGCAGTAAGGATATCACTCCTACGGAGAGAAATGGTATCGTGATAATACCTCATGTCCGCTGATCGTTCTAGTCGCGTTCACGCCATCTATGAAGTGGAGACCTCCTTCCCGCTGGAGGACGCCATTGCCGTTATGGCGGGAGAGCAGTCGAGCGGCACATTCCTTGCCGTCCCGGGTGAGACGCCCGAACTCAAACAGAAATACGGCGCCAGAATAGAGTGGATTCGCGAGATTGACACGCGGGCGGCTCCGTCGCTCCCCGGTGCGCGAACGCCTAAAGGAGTTGCGCAACCGGTTTGGAGGCGCGCGCAAACTGAACTCTCCTGGCCGATCGACAATCTGGGCGCGAGTGTTCCGAACCTGCTCGCCACCGTAGCCGGAAACCTTTTCGAACTGCAGCAGTTCTCCGCACTGCGCCTGCTCGACATCACACTTCCGGATTGCTTTCGCGCCGCCTATCCCGGACCGCAGTTCGGTGTTGGCGGGACTCGCCGTTTGTCTGGTGTCGAAACCGGTCCCCTCATCGGAACAATCGTAAAGCCGAGTGTAGGACTGTCGCCAGAGCAGACCGCTTCGTTGGTCGATGAACTCGCGGCCGGCGGCATCGACTTTGTCAAAGATGATGAATTGCAATGCGACGGACCGCCCGATCCTGGCCGCGCTCTCGCACTCATGGTCGCGGCGTTTGGTTTCGGGCAAATTCTCGGACCGGCGCTCGCGGGCATCGCCTACGATGTTACAGGCAGTTTTTTCACTTCGTCAATCGCCGCCGCCTGCGCCCTTGTCGCCGCCGCCTTCCTCGTTTCGCCGTCCAAGTAGGTGAATGGGTCAGAGCTTCACGCCAACAATCGCGTAATCCAAACAACCGAAGAACGCCTCACGGAAATCGGCGGGCAGCGACGCAAGCGAAGGCATCGAATCGATCGCTGGCGCCAGACGCTTCACTTCCAAACGGCCAATGCCGGCCTCTTCCATGAGGAATGCCGCAAGTGTCGGCGGGACCGGGCGATGATGCGTTGGGTCCAAGTAGAAGTGGCTCGCGAAGATGGCCAAACATTCGGGATTTGGCGTTTCGAAGATCAGGATGCCGCCTCGTTCGAGCTTTGCCGCGCAGAGCGTGATGAACTCGGGCAACAGCATTGGCGGCAGATGTTCGATCACCTGCGAACAAAAAATTACTTCCCACGAACCATCCGCTTGCGCGCGCAGCCATTCGAAGAGATCATGACGCTCGGCGCGCAGACCGGCAGCGGAACACGTTGCGACGGACTCCAAGTCGCCGTCAATCCCGAGCGCGTCCAGGCCCCGCTCTTTGAGCAGCGCGAGCATCTCGCCTCGCCCGCAGCCAAGATCGGCCACGCGAGTTTTGCCTTCGAAGTAGCCGAGATAGGCCTCGAAGTTCTTGCGGACGTAGGCTTCCGGGCCGCGAAAGAGTTCGGCGAATCGCAGGAAATCGTAGCTGTGCGAATCGGCGGCCGGCACGGGCGCCGCTATGGCCGCGGCCGCGAACGCCTTTTGACGCGCCGATCGCAACTCGCTGTGAATGACCTGTTCGTACTCGGTGCGGATCCGGTCCAGATCGGCCCAGAGCTTCTTCTGAATCTCATCGTTGGCCCGCGCCAACGCCGCTTCGAATTCGCAATGCTGCCCGCTGGCGATCTCGCGGAAATTCGCTTCCATCAGGTTCGAGCGGTGCGTAAATCCGCCTTGCAGATCCGCAACGCTCCGAAGGAACTGCGTCTCGTTGATCGCCAGTTTTCGCTCCCACTCCTTGCGCCACTCTTGCCAGTGAGTGCGAATGTCGGCCAACTCCGCCGACCGCGCCTGCAATACATCGGCCCGCGCCTCGGCCGCGCGGATTCGCGTGTCCGCGTCGATCGTTTTTAACTCATCGATCGCCTGCTGACATCCATCCAGCGACGCCGCCAATCGTTCCAGTCCGCGATTGTGTTCGTTCAGCGCTTCCATCACGGCCTGCATGCAATTCATCTGCGCGCGATTGAATTCGACCTGTTCACGCACATGCCAATCGAGCACACGCGCCACCAGCCGCTTCCAGGCCTGCACCAAATTGTTCTTCAAACCCGGCGGCCGGGGATTTACCGTGCCGATTGCCGCGACTTTTGCTTCCGCGGCATCTCGCGCATGGACTAGCGGCATCAGATCGGCGAGCGGAATTCCCGCGCGGCCGCGCTCGCCTTGCGGGTGCCGCGCTTTCACGCGTTCGGCGATTTCGCGCACCGCCTGCTCCAACTCGCGCGCGCTACCTTCGGCGGCCACGGGCCTTCCTTTCATAGCGCGCCGTAATCACGGTGGCGATGCCGCCGCGCGGCGTAAAGTCGCCGATCACCGTTGCGCGCACTGGATCCGCATAACGGACAACATCCTGCAGGAACTTGTTCACGATGTTTTCTTGAAAGATACCGAGATTGCGGTACTCCAGCCAGTACATCTTCAGCGACTTCAATTCCAGGCAGTGTTTATCGGGCGTGTAGCGCAGCGTTAACGTCCCGTGATCGGGCAACCCCGTCTTCGGGCAGACCGACGTGAACTCCGGATTGACGATTTCGATTTCGTATTCGTTGTCGTACTGATTTGGCCACGTCTCGATGGCCGGTAGCGCCGCGTCGACGCCGGCCGAGGCGTGCTCGTCCATGTAAGCTCTCTTCTTCATGCGCCCACCAACTTCTTGGAAAGGTGATCGAGAAACAATCCGACATCGGTGACCACGCCGACCGCCTGGCCCGTTCCGCGGTCGCTGACCTTCGTCGCAACAGCCGGATTGATGTCGACACAAACGATGCGCACCCAACTCGGCAACATGTTGCCGGTGGCGATGGAGTGGAGCATGGAACTCAAACACAACACCAGTCCCGCGCCCTGCAAGTGTTCGTTGTAGGCATCCTGCGCTTCGTTCATATCAGTGATTGTGTCGGGCAACGGGCCGTCGTCGCGCAAACTCCCCGCGAGGACGAACGGCACCTTCGCCTTCACGCATTCATACATCACGCCGCTCGTCAGCCGTCCGCTTTCCACCGCGCCGGCGATGTTGCCGCAATGATACACCGCGTTGATCGCGCGCATGTGGTTGCGGTGGCCGTGCTCTTCCAATCGTCCATCGGCGACGCGCACGCCAAGCGATGTGCCGAGCAGCGAGGCTTCAATATCGTGGACGGCGAGCGCATTGCCGGCGAGCACCGCGTCCACCCATCCCGCGCGAATTAAACTCGACAGCGGCTCGACGCCGCCGGTATGCACAACCACGGGTCCGGCGACGAAGACAATCTTCTTCCCGTCCGCGCGTACACTTTCCATCAGCGCCGCCGTTTGCCGCACCGCCGTTTCGACTTGCCGCTCGGAGGAGATCTCGTTGCTCATGAACGAGAAGCCTAGCCGGTCGCGTTCCTTCGATTCGGGAATTACGCGAATACCGCGCATGCCGACGACAACCGCGTCGCCCGCGCGCAGATCGCGCAGCCGGCGGCACGATGCGCGCCCGCCCGAAACGACAACCATGGCGTCCATGCGCTGCCGCTCGACGATGATCCATTGCCCGCCCAATCGTACCTGCGTGCGATGGTTCGTCGTTGAGTAGAAGTCTTCCGGCGCGCAGCAATCGCGATCGACGATCCGCGTTTCCGCATCGCCGCCGTCGGCCGGCGTGCAGCCGAAGCCGAGCAGCTGGCCGAGCAACTGGTCCATCAATTCGCGCGACGGCGTTTCTACGCGCAGGCGAAGATGAGAGGGGTCGCTATTGGTGCGGCCGATTTGGAAGATCTCGACTTCAAAACGGCCTTGACACTCGACGACCGTGTCGAAGATCCGTTCCATGATGTGCGAGTCGATGAGGTGGCCTTGCGCCTCCACGGTTTCGTGAAAAGGCAGGGCGTTGGTTGCGGGGTCCATGCGTAAGTCTACCTTTCAGGATAATGGGTACTGATCCCAATGACCATACCGATCGCCTGGCGGCCGGACCAAGAAGTTCTGAAACGGGCGCGATTGACCGCTTTTCTCTCTCAATGTGGAGAGCCCGATTATGCGTCGCTTCACCGGCGATCCATTGATGACATCGAGTGGTACACCGAGGAAATGCTACGGTTTCTCCAGGTCGCCTTCGATCCACCCTACACGAAGCTGCTCGATACCTCGGAAGGAATCGAGTGGCCGAGGTGGTGCGTTGGCGGTGGGTTGAACATCAGTTCGGCGTGTCTGGACGGCAAGGAACCGCGGCAGCCGGCGATTTCGTGGGAAGGCGAAGAAGGCGGGACGCGTTCGTGGAGCTACAAGGCGCTGCAAATGGCCGTGCGAAAGTGCGCCGCGGGTCTGCGCGACATCGGCGTTCAAAAAGGCGATCGCGTTGCGGTACATCTGCCGATGATGCCCGAGACAGCCGCGGTGCTCCTTGCCCTCGCTCGCATAGGGGCGGTTGCTATCCCATTGTTTACCGGCTACGGCCACGCGGCGATTGAAGAACGCGTGCGCGATGTTGGCGCGACCGTGATCTTCACGGCGAACGCGTTTCCGCGGCGCGGCAAGTCGATCGCGTCGAAGACGGTCGTCGACCAGGTCGCGGCGAGTTATCCCGAACTGCGGCATGTGGTTGTGGTTCCGCGCCTCGACAACTTCGAAGCGCCGATGACCGCGGGGCGGGATCTGACTTGGGACGAACTCTGTTCGCGCGGGACCGACGATTCGGTTTGCCCGACGAGCACGGAGGATCCGCTCATCATCATCTACTCCTCCGGCACAACGGGCCGGCCGAAGGGTATGGTCCATCTGCACGGGACGTTTCCGATCAAAGGCGCCTCGGATATGGCCTTCGGCTTCGATGTGGGAAAGAACACACGAATCTGTTGGGTCACCGATATCGGTTGGGTGATGGGCCCATGGTTGTTCTACGGCGCGCTGATGTTGGGAGGCACGGTCGTGCTCTACGACGGCGCGCCTGACTTTCCGCATCCGGCGAGGCTGTGGGCTTTCGCGGATCGCCACGGTGTCGATGTGTTGGGGCTGTCGCCGACATTGATTCGAGCCTTGCAGCCGCACGGCGACGAGATCGCGCGGCGATATGACCTATCGAAGCTGAAGCTATTCGGCTCGACCGGCGAACCGTGGAACACCGAGCCATGGCAGTGGTTGTTTGAGGTTATCGGCAAGTCGCGCGTGCCGATTATCAACTACTCGGGCGGCACGGAGATTTCCGGCGGCATACTCTTGAACAACCCGCTGTTGGAGATGAAGCCGTGCGGTTTTTCGGCGGCGTGCCTGGGCATCGCGGCCGACGTCGTCGATGAACACGGAAATAGCATTCGCGAAGGCGTCGGCGAATTGGTCGTTCGAAAGCCGTGGCTCGGCATGACTCACGGATTTCACAACGACCGCGAGCGGTATCACGATACCTATTGGTCGATGTTTCCCGGAACTTGGCGGCACGGCGATTTCGCCGAGATCGACGCGGACGGCCACTGGTTCATCCACGGCCGCAGCGACGACACGATAAAAGTGGCCGGTAAACGTATCGGTCCAGCGGAGATCGAATCGGTACTGGTAAGCCATTCGGCCGTCGTTGAAGCGGCGGTGATCGCGATTCCGGACGAACGGACGGGAAACGCGATCGCGGCGTTCGTCGTGCGAAATGGCGAGGTCGAAGCGGATGCGCTCAAAGATCTCGTCGCCGGCGAACTGGGCCGGCCGCTGCGGCCGAGTGTGGTTGCCTTTGTAACGGCGATACCGAAGACTCGGAATGGGAAATTGATGCGGCGTCTTGTGCGAGCTGCGTGGTTGGATCAACCGACCGGAGATTTGACGGCGGTGGACAACCTGCAGGCGCTTGAGGAAATTCGATCCGTTCGAAAGACCTTCCAGTAATCGGAACGGTCGTTCTGTCGATGTCGCTTGCTCGGTGGGCCGGCTTGCGCGTAACGAACGAAGTCATGAGTGATCGAAAGGTTTACAATCCTTCACTAGCACTCAGTGCGTTTCCGTAACAATGTATAGGAATGGGTTCGCCCCGCAGTCGCCGTTGTTGAAGGTGAGTCCAACCTTGTGAGCCATGCCACGATCTTTCCTGCCGAGGTGTTCCCGATGACCGAACAAACGAGAGTACTTGTCGTAGAAGACGAGAAGCGAATCGCTGACTTTGTCGGCCGCGGGCTGGAGAGCGCCGGCTGTACGGTCGCGATTGCAGGCGACGGAGCATCGGCGCTGGAGAAAATGCATGCGCTTGATTACGACCTGATCGTGCTCGATCTGAATTTGCCCGACATCGATGGCCTGAAAGTGTTGGAGAAAATTCGGAACCGTAAGACGGCGCCGGCGGTGATCGTTTTGTCCGTGCGCGGTAACGTCGAAGATCGCGTTAAGGGCCTGGAAATGGGCTCCGACGACTACTTGGTGAAACCGTTCGCATTCGTTGAATTTCTGGCGCGCGTGAAAGCGCTGCTGCGCCGTGGCGCAAACATGCCGGAACGTTTTCAGGTGGGCGATCTGGTGCTTGATGCGCTGCGCCGCAAAGTGACTCGCGCGGGTGAGAGCATCGAACTGGCGCCGAAGGAATTCAGCATTCTCGAGTACCTGATGCGACATCGGGGAAAGCCGCTCAGCCGCACGATGATCGTCGAACACGTTTGGGATATGGACTACGACGGATTGACGAATATTGTCGACGTCTACATTCGCCATCTGCGGAGCAAGATCGACGACGACTCTCCGGTGAAGATGATTCACACGGTGCGGGGCATTGGGTATATGATCGACATGCCTGCCGAGATCAAGAATTAGCTCCGTGTTGTCGAAGCGGCTTCCTAGCGTCGTTCGCAGTCTGCGCTTTCGGTTGGCGTTGAGCTACACGATTATTTTTGGCATTTTTCTGTCTGGCGTCGGCGTAGTGTTCCGGTATCAGTTGGACAGCGTAATCGATGAGTGGATGGAATCGCTCATCGAAGACGACTGGAATGCCGTCGGCGGATTTCTGCGCATAGAAAATGGACAGGCGACGTGGTCGGTGGATCCGCGGGTCCCCCAACAGGTGTTCTTTCTGGAGCGCCTCCGGCGAAATCTTCTGTTGTCGGATGCCGACGGGAATATTCTCGAAGCCTCCAGTGGATACCGGATTTTCGGCGTTGAGTCCGCCGGCGAGTTGACGCGGATCGCCGCGTCCGCAACGCCAGTCTGGCGCAAAAAGTTTCACAAGGCCGAAGGGGAACTACTCCTTCGATACGGCCAGTTTTCCACCCAAGGCGATAAGTATCTTCTGGTTATCGGACGCCGCACATCGGAACCTAGAGTGATCACGCGTTTGTTCGTCGAAGATTACTTCCTGTCGATCCCACTGATGCTCATCGTGGCTACCTTCTTCGGCTGGTTCACGTCCGGCCGGGCTTTGCGGCCGGTGAACGAGTTGGCCGAAACGGCGCAGAAAACGTCCGGCTCGAGCCTGCATTTGCGAATCGACTCGCGGGGCGCGGGAGACGAACTCGATTCGCTGATCGATGCGTTCAACAAGATGATGGCGCGATTGGAGGAAAACTTCGATCAGGTGAAACGGTTTTCCACCGACGCTTCGCACGAACTGCGAACGCCGATTACGGGAATTCGAGGGCAGTTGGAAGTTGCGCTGATGACAGCCAAGAATACCGACGAGTATCGCGACGCGGTGATCAACGCGCTCGAAGATGTCGACCGGTTGTCGAATATAGTTCGCGCGTTGCTGATGCTTTCGCAGGCCGAGACCGGGCAGATCGAGATTAAGCGCGAACCGGTCGATTTGGGCGGCATCGTCGGCGATTTGGCGGAGCAGTTTTCGACGGGAGCGGCCGATGAAAACATCGGCCTGACCTGGTCGAGCGACTCCGATTCGCTGGTTAGTGGCGATCGCACGCAATTGGAGCGGCTGGTCACGAATCTGCTCGCGAATGCGATCAAGTACACGCCAGGAGGAGGGTCGGTTGCGGTGTCGGTTGTGCGGCGGGAGTCGGTCGTGGAACTCGTGGTCGCCGACACGGGGATCGGCCTCGCGGCAGAGCATCTGCCGCATGTGTTCGAGCGGTTCTACCGCGTCAAGAGGGATGACCCGGAGAAGGGATTGGGCCTTGGATTGAGCTTCGTGGCGTGGATTGTGAGGGCGCATGGAGGGGCCATCGATGTGCAGAGCGAACTCGGGAAGGGAACAACGTTTCGCGTGTCGCTGCCGCGGACTGGTTCGGCGGGTATGACGCCCGTCCCCGCACTGCTCGCCGAAGCGCGACAATAGGCGAATGGATTTATCGTTCACCGAACGCGAGCGCGAGGGCATTCCGATCATCGACGTAAAAGGGCAGATTGTCGCCGGCGATGGCGCCGACCAGTTGCGCGAGCGCGTAAAGACGATCGCCGAAGCGGGCAAGACGAACGCGATTCTAAATCTTGCTGCCGTCAGTTATATTGATTCGTCCGGCTTGGGCGCTCTGGTTATGAGTTTCAGCACGCTGCGTAAAGTGGGCGGCGCGTTGAAGTTGCTGAATCTCACGCGGCGAAATGTTGAACTCTTGGTCCTGACCAAACTCGAGACCGTGTTTGAAGTTTATGACGACGAACAGAACGCCGTGAACAGTTTCTTCCCTGGGCGGGAAATCAAGAAGTTTGACATATTGATGTTCCTCCAACAGTCAAAACGGCAATCGTGATGCGTGCGCCGGAATTTACGCTGCGGACGCTCGATGGCGCCGATCGGCGCCTGGACTCTATGCGTCCCGTCGTTCTGGCGTTTTTCAAGATCGACTGCCCGACTTGCCAGTTGACGTTTCCGTACTTGCAGCGCATTTCCGACCGCGGTTGGCGACGAATCGTCGCGATCTCGCAGGACGACGAAGAGGGCACGCGCGAGTTTCATACCGACTTCAAGATCCGGCTGGAGACGCTGATTGATCCCGCGGCATCGCGTTATGCCGTGAGCCGGGCCTTTGGCATCACGCATGTGCCTTGGCTGTTCGAAATTTCGGCCGAAGGCGAGATCGTTTCGGACTTCACTGGATTCGACCGCGCCAAGCTGGACGCGCTGGCAGGTGGGTCGCTATTTACCGATGCCGACCGCGTGCCACAGTATAAACCCGGTTGAGGATCGAGGAACCGCTAGCTCCGGTCGGGAGCGGATACGTTACACTGATTAGAAATGGCATCGAAGATCTCGGAAGTTCTTGGCAACGCCGCAGCGATTGCGAAAGGACTCACTGTCACCTTCAAAGAGATGATGGCGCCGACCATCACCGAAGACTATCCGGCGGCGCCGGCGATTTTCCAGGAGCGCTTCCGCGGCGTGCACGTGCTGCAGCGCGACGAGAGTGGCCTGGAAAAATGCGTGGCGTGCTTTCTCTGCGCGGCGGCGTGCCCGGTGCAGTGCATCTACATCGAAGCAGCGGAGAATACCGAAGAGAAACGCATGAGCGGCGGAGAACGGTACGCCGAGGTGTACAACATTGACTACTCGCGCTGCATCTTTTGCGGATTCTGCGTCGAGGCTTGTCCGACCGACGCGGTGACGCACGGGCATGGGTTTGAGATCGCGAGCTACAACACTTCGACGTTGGTTTGGCGCAAGGAGCAGATGCTCACGCAGATTTCTCCGGCTGCGAAGCCGGTGGCGCCGTTGGCTGAGGGCGCGGGGCATTAGCCAGCGCTACGGGATCCGGTAAGCGCTCTTAATCGCCGCGATGTTCTTGCGCGCCTGCGCCTGGAAGGGGGACGCGATCGCCGCGCATTGCTGGTTGTACTTCAGCGCCTCGTTGATGAGCTTGCGGTCCTTTTTCGGGTCGCCGAGCCGGTAGTTAGCAAGCGCGAGATGGAACAGCGTTTCCGCGGCCAGGCTGCCGCCGCTGACGTTGGGCAGCGCCGCGCGCAGGTGGGTGTCCGCGTCGGCCCACTTCTGTTCATTCGATGCAATCACGCCGAGCATCCACTGCGCCACGCCGAGCTTGATCGATTTGTTCTTGTTCCAATCGGCCTCGGCCATGCCTTGCGGCAACGGCTTGGCCGGTAGCGCTTCGGTGAGACTTTTGGCGTAGGCGGAAGCCTTGGCCGTGTTCTTGCCCTCGTAGGCTTTACTGGCTAGGTAGAGCAGCATATCGTCGTTGGCCGGATCGGCTTTAAGGCCGGTTTCGGCGGCTGCGATGGCTTTCGCCGTGTCGCCCTTTTGCTGATAGGCGACGAAGATCTGCGGGCGGATCATCGCGACATACTGCGACGCCGGATTCTGCGCGATCAACGCTTCGCCAAGTTCGATGCGGGCGTCGGGGCTCGTGGCTTGTACGGCGTTGGCGTACAGCGAATACTCGGTGTAGGTGTCGACCTGCTTGGCGTAGTCGACGGCTTGTGTCCAGGCGGGCACGTCGTCTGCGTCGGCGGGTTTGGCGACGGCTGCCGCCTTGCGCGCGGCGGCTGAGGTGATGCCGGCGAACTTCTTAATCAGCGCGGCGTCCTTTTTGCCTTCGGCGGCCTTCAGGCAAGCGTGCGCGGCGGCGACATCGTCGGCGTCGTCGGCGAGAACCTTTTCACCGGCGGCGAGCGACTTGTCGAAGGCGTTGGCGGCCAGGTACGCCGTCTGCATTTCGCCGTAAACCCAAGATGTCGAATCGTGGCTCGGATGCTCTTTTACGAAAGCTTCCATGAGCGCCATTTTTTTCGCGGCGTCGGCTTCGTCGCCGAGATGCTTGAGCTTGGCGCCTTCTGGCGTTTCTGTGTTGACGTTGAGTTTTCGCTTGGCGTACAAGCCCATCGAGCCGGACACCGCGATCATCGTTACGATTAAGAAGAATCGATACATGCGTGCTTATCCCCTCGGGCGATTGTACGTTAACTCGCGGGCCGGAGCAATCAGCGGATGGGCTTAGCGGGCGGATCCTTTTTTTCTCCCGCGAAGTTGAGGGTGACGTTTACTCGTTCGGCTGGCTCGTCGAAATCGAGCTTTACGGCCGTTTCGCCGAGATTGTCGAGCAGTCCGTCTTCCTTGATCTTGGCGATGACGCGCTCGGCGTATCCTTCGCGGAAGTAGGCGTCTTCCTTGAGGCCCCACAGTTTGCGGATCTCGGGCTCGGTGGTGATGTCGAGGCCTCTGATTGTGAGTTTGCCCATCTTGTAGCGAGGGCCCGCCTTGACCGCTACCTCCATTTCAACGGTCTTGCGCGCGTCGGCGTATTGGCGTGTCGCCGACGTTTCTGCCTTCATGTAGCCTTGGCTGCGCATCGCCGCCCGGAGCCGTTCGAGGCTTTGCGAAACCTCCTGAATGCGGAATATTTCGCCCGTTTTGAAGGCCGCGATCTTGAGCAACTCCGACGCACCAGCAGCGCCCGAGATGCGCACTTCGTCGAGCACGAACTCCGGGCCTTCGTCGACTTCGACCGTCACGTTGAAGCCCTCGACATCATCGGCTCGCACGGCGGTGATCTTCGGGAACTTGACGCGCAGCAGCCCTTTGGTTTCGTAGATCGGCCGAATCTGATTGATGAGCAGTTCGCGGAAGCGGTCCTCGGTAAATAGCGTGCCGACGGCGACGGTGGCCATGCGGTTCTGCAATTCAAAAGTGGGGAAGGCGACGTTGCCGGTGAACTTGACGGTCGCGACGGTAGGGCGCGGTTTGTCGGGGCGGAAGAGCATCATCTCTTCGCCGGGGCGGTCGGCGAGGACTCGGCCGACAATTGGAGGATCGATCTTGACGGCGGCGTTGAGCGCGGCGGCGTAGCGCGCGATGACTTCGCGCGTGCCGGGGGCTGGATCGGTGAACAGCGGATCGGTGGCGAGGATTTTACGGAGATCGGCCTCGGGCTTGGCGATTTCTTCGAAACGGATGGGGAAGACCTGATCGACCTCGACAACTTCGAAGGTCACGATGAAACCTTTGCCGGAAGGCGCGGGCTCGTATTTGTAGCCGACGCTGGCGAGCACGCCGGATTCGGCAAGGCGCTTCTGCGCGGCGTCGAAGTCGGGTTTGTCGGCGTTCTGTCCGGCGCGGAGGCCGCTGGCGGCGATGACTTGGGCCGGTTTCAGGCGCTTTACGCCTTCGACGCGAATCGACTCAATCGGAAACGCGGCGGCGAAAAGGAGCAATCCGGTGATCGTGACCATACATCTATTAAATGTACGCCGGACGCTCGATGTTACACTCAAAAATAATGGCATATGATCTCGTTGTGGTCGGCAGCGGCCCCGGTGGCTACTCGGCCGCGATTCGCTCCGCCCAGTACGGTCTAAAGACCGCGCTGATTGAAAAGGAGCCTAAGCTAGGCGGTACGTGTTTGCATGTCGGCTGCGTGCCGACCAAGGCGTTGTTGCAGACGGCCGAGGTCTGGGACTATTTCAAGAATCCCGGCGAACAGGGCTTGTCTTGCGAGAACCCGCAACTGCACCTGCCGAACGTGATGAAGCGGAAACAGGACATCGTCGACAAACACGCCAAAGGCATTACTGGCCTGATGCGGAAGAACAAGATCGACGTGATCGCGGGCTATGGAAAGCTTCTCGGCGGCGGGCGCGTGGAAGTGACTTCGCCCGAAGGCACGCGCGTAATTGAAGCGAAGAACATCGTCATCGCGACGGGTTCGGAAGCGCGCATGATTCCGGGGCTCGAGCCCGATCCCGAGTTCATTCTGACCAATGTCGAGATCTTGAAGCTTCAGTCCGTGCCGAAGTCGTTGTTGATCATCGGCGCGGGCGCGGTGGGCGTCGAGTTTGCGTCGATCTTCAAGCGGTACGGGTCCGAAGTAACTGTTCTAGAAATGCTGCCGCGGCTGGTGCCGGTGGAAGACGAGGATGTTTCGAAGGAACTCGAAAAGGCGTTTAAGAAGGCCGGCATCCGGATCGAGACGGGCGCGAAGGCAAGCGATATTCAGCGCACCGGAACCGGAGTGGCGCTGAACGTGACGCTGGCCAACGGCAAGGTCGAGCCGATGCAGGCGGAGAAGCTGCTGGTCGCTGTTGGCCGCAAGCCGAACACCGAAAATATCGGGTTACAAAACGTTCCGGGCGTGCAGGTGGATCGCGGATTCATCAAAGTCGGGCCGGATCAGCAGACGGGCGAGCCGGGCGTGTATGCGATCGGCGACGTGGTGGCTGGAACGCCGCAATTGGCGCACGTGGCGACCGCGGAAGGCATGGTTGCCGTAGCGGCCGCGGCGGGCAAACCGTACACGGCGATCAATCGCAACCGGATTCCTGGTGCGACCTACACGGAGCCGGGCATCGGTTCGGTTGGATTGACGGAAGCGCAGGCGAAGGCCGCGGGCCACGATGTGAAGGTCGGCAAGTTTCCGTTCCTGGCGAATTCGAAAGCTTCGATCATCGGGCATCACGAGGGCTTTGTGAAGATCGTGAGCGATGCGAAGTACGGCGAAATCTTGGGCGTGCACATCATCGGGCCGCATGGCTATGAACTCATCGCCGAGGCGGTGACGGCGATGGAAGCCGAAGCCACCGTCGATACGATGATCAACACGATTCATGCGCACCCGACGCTGTACGAAGCATTGGGTGAAGCGTTCAACGCAGTTTACGGACGGGCGATCAACTTCTAATTTCGAATGCTCGCTGCAGTACAAACACGGGTACTTTCGACGCGCGACCTCGGCCGCATGAAGTGGGCCGAGGCTTATGCGTTGCAGGCCACATTAGTCGAGCAGCGGAAGCGCGACGAGATTTCCGATCAGCTTGTGTTTGTTGAGCATCCGCATGTGGTCACGATGGGCCGCAACGGCCACGACGAGAACGTTCTGGCTAGCGAAGACATACTGGCCAAGAGCGGCATCGGCTTCCATCACACCAACCGTGGCGGCGACGT
>VFZQ01000049.1 GCA_016871135.1 Acidobacteriota bacterium
GGCGCGCTGCTGGTGACCCGCTTGCCGGAGAAAGTCTTCGCGAGTGCGATTCCGTGGTTGCTGATCACGGCGTCGACGCTAATGGCCGTGCAGCAGCCGTTGTCTCGTTGGATCGGCGCGCATCCCTATGACGAGCCGTCGCGGAAAACGCTGATTGCCATTGTCTGCTTTCAATTTCTGGTGGGCGTATACGGCGGCTACTTCGGTGCGGGGATCGGCATTCTGATGCTGAGTTCGCTCGCGTTTGTCGGCATTCCGGACATTCACCAGATGAACGCGGTGAAGTCGATCTTAGCCGCGGCGATGAATGGGACGTCGCTGGTGATTTTTCTGCTGTCCGGGGCGATCGTGTGGAAGTATGCGATCGCGATGGCGGTGGCCGGCAGCGTGGGGGGCTATGTGGGCGCGCGTGTGGCGCGGAAATTCAAACCGATCGTTATCCGTGCGATTGTGGTTCTGATCGGCTTTGGCGTGGCGATCTACTCGTGGATGCGTTAGGGGCGAGGCAGGTCGACGCCGAGTTTCTTCATCTCTTCGGCGTAGTAGCGGCGAACGAGTAATTCGTGCTCTTCGCTGCCTTCGAGAATCTCGCGCTTCTGCGAACTGATCTTGGCGCGCGCGGCTTTGTCGATCTTGTCCTCGGCGAGCAGGAACTCGGTGATCGTCTTGACGATGGCGAGACGAATGTCATTGTCCGGACGTTTCAGCCGAAAGTCGCGGCCCTTGCGCATGGCCGTGAGCAGCTTGTGCGAGATGTCGGTAATTTTGTCGCGCGAGAGCTTCATGCCGTCGCCGGAGTCGCGGCCGGAAGCGCGGACGATCTTGCGCTCGGCGATCAACTGGTTTTTCACCTTGCGGAACATGTCGGCGAAGCTGACCTGTTCGCGGCGCATGTAATCGCTGTATTGCGAGAGGATCTCGCGCACTTCGTCGTTAAGATCATCTTCGACGGAAAGCTCGTCGATGACGACTTGATTGAGCGTCTCGGCGGCCGAGGCGAGGTTGGAAATTTCAACGAACCCCGGCGTCAAGCCGGCGGCAAGTTTCTTGGCCAGGTGAGCGACCACCTCTTTTTGCAGAAGCATCGTGAGATTTGAGTCTATCGGCGTATGGATGGATGTGTCAACGTGTTATACTGGCAAGGTAATGCAACTCGCGCGCCACTCCCGGCTCCACCATACCCATCGCCACGCGGCGAATGGCTGGGCCATCGGTTAGAACTGCTCGCTGAGTTCGAGTGCATTTGACCTTACCCCGGCCCGCCGAAACCACGGCGGGCTTTTCGTTTTTCACCCTCTACCTCACACAACAATGGATCTCGATTTCAAGAAAAGCGACGGCCTGATCACCGCCGTCATCCAGGACCACGCATCCGGCCGGGTGTTGATGGTCGGCTACATGAACGAAGAATCGTTCCATCTTACGGTTGAACGCGGCTACGCGATCTTCTGGAGCCGCTCGCGGCAGAAGCTGTGGCTGAAGGGAGAATCGAGCGGCCACAAGCTCTTGGTCAAAACGATTCAGACCGATTGCGACAAGGACGCCGTACTGATTCAGGTCGAAGCCGTCGGGCCCGGCGTGTGTCACGAGGGTTACGAAAGCTGCTTTTTCCGCACGCTCAACGGCGAGGAGTGGCAGGTCACCGAAGCGCAAACTTACGATCCGTCGAAGGTCTATAGTCACTAATGTCCACCACACGAAAATTGAAACTCGGCATTCCCAAGGGCAGCTTGGAGAACGCTACCATCGACCTTTTTAAGAAGGCCGGATTCAACATCAACGCATCGAGCCGCTCGTACTTCCCCTCATGCGACGACCCCGAGCTGGAGTGCATGTTGATCCGCGCGCAGGAGATGGCGCGCTACGTCGACGACGGTGTTCTCGACGCGGGATTGACCGGCTTCGACTGGATTCAGGAGTCGGGCGCCGATGTCGTGAAGATCGCCGATCTGGTTTATTCGAAGGCGAGCTTCGGCAAGGTGCGCTGGGTGCTGGCTGTACCGGAGGCGTCGCCGGTGCAGACGGTGAAGGATCTGGAAGGCAAGATCATCGCGACGGAGTTGGTCGAGGCGACGCGCAAGTATTTGGCGGCGAATGGCGTGACCGCGAAGGTCGAATTTTCGTGGGGCGCGACCGAAGTGAAGCCGCCGCATTTGGCCGATGCGATCGTCGAAGTGACCGAGACTGGGTCATCGCTGCGTGCGAACAAGCTGCGGATTGTCGAGGAGTTGTTCAGTTCGAATACGCAGTTGATCGCCAATAAAAACGCCGCCGACGACGAGTGGAAGGCGCGCAAACTGGCGGACATGAAGATGTTGCTGGAAGGCGCGATTGCGGCGTTGGGCAAGGTCGGGCTGATGCTGAACGTGGAGCGAGAGCATCTTGATGATGTGCTCGGCATCTTGCCGGCGCTGAAGAATCCGACAGTTTCGCCGCTGGCGCGCGACAACTGGGTGGCGGTGAATACGATCCTCGACGAATCGACGGTGCGGTCGATTATTCCGCGATTGAAGCAAGCGGGCGCGAGCGGCATCGTCGAGTATCCGCTGAACAAGATCATTGAGTAGCCCTGCATGATTCGTATCGTTGACCACACACAGATCGGGCGCATACTGGCGCGCAAAGCGGCGCGCTTCACGGAAGCCGAGGAGACCGTGCGGCCGATTCTTGAAGCGGTACGCAAGGGCGGCGATAAAGCCGTGCTGCACCACGCGCGGAAGTTCGATGGGTCCGAGCGTACGAGTTTGCAGTTGTCGCGGGAAGAGCTTGACGGTGCGGCGCGGCGGTTGACGCCGGAGTTTCGTGCGGCGGTGAAGGCAGCGTCGGCGAACATACGGGCGTATGCAAAGTTGCAGATGCCGTCGGCGAAGTCGAAGACGATTGCGGCGGGGTTGAGGGTCGGCCAGATCGTACGGCCGCTCGATACGGTCGCGGCGTACATTCCGGCGGGGCGATATCCGTTGCCGTCGACCGTGCTGATGACCGTGATTCCGGCGCTGGTTGCGGGCGTGCCGAATGTGTGCGTGACCTCGCCGCGTTTTGTGCCGGAGATCATGGGCACGGCGGCGTTGTTGAAGACGCCGAAGGTTTTTCAGATCGGCGGCGCGCACGCGATCGCGGCGTTTGCCTACGGCACCGAGACCGTGCCGCGCGCGGACCGGATCGTTGGGCCGGGCAACATCTATGTCGCGGCGGCGAAGAAGCTGCTGGCTGGCGAAGTGGGCATCGATTTCATCGCGGGGCCGACGGAGATCCTCATGATCGCGGCCGAAGGCAACGCGAAGTGGATCGCCGCTGATATGTTGGCGCAGGCGGAGCATGATATCGACGCTTCCGCAGTGTTGCTGACAACGTCGAAGAAGCTGGCGCTGGCCGTGCAGACCGAGATTGAGAAACAACTCGCGACGCTGCCGACGGCGAAGACGGCGCGGAAGGCGATCGACAAGAACTCGGCGATTATTCTGATGCGGTCTTTGGAGGAAGCGGTGGAAGTTTCGAATCGCTTCGCGCCGGAGCATCTATCGATTCCCGATGCGTCGCTATTGCCGGGGATTCGTCACGCGGGGTCCGTATTTATTGGGCCGTACAGTCCGGAAGCCGCGGGCGACTATGCATCGGGGCCGAATCACGTGCTGCCAACCAGCGGCGCGGCTCGGGTGCGCGGCGGTCTTTCTGCAATGGACTACGTGAAGATCATTTCGACGCAGCAGTTGACGGCGGCGGCGTTACGCAAGTTGGAGCCGGCGATCACGACGTTGGCTCGCGCCGAAGGGCTTGAAGCGCACGCCAGATCGGTTGAGGTGCGGCGTGGCAAATAAGTCATCGAACGCACTGCGGCCGCGGCCCGCTGTGGAGCGCATGGCGCCGTATCACCCGCCAACCGGCGGGCGCATGGACCGCCTGCGTTTGGACTTCAACGAGAATACGCTCGGTTGCAGCGAGACCGTGACGCAGTTCATCGCCGAACACCTGATCGAAAATCAGTTGGCGGTGTATCCGGAGTACGGCGCCGCTGTCGAAGAACTTGCGCAGTTCTTCAAGGTCGAGCAGAACGAGTTCACGCTGACCAATGGCACCGATGAAGCGATTCAGGTGCTGGTGAACACCTACGTCGACGACGATGACGACGTGATCATCCTGCAGCCGTCGTATGCGATGTACCGCTTCTACTGCGAAGTGGCCGGTGCGCAGATCCATGAGATCGCTTACCGCGCGGGCACGTTGCAGTTTCCGCTGCAGGAGTTGCTGGGCGCGATCCGGCCGTCGACGCGGCTGATCTTGATTTCGAATCCGAACAATCCGACCGGCAGCGGGATCGATCTCGACGGCATCCTTCGAATTTTGAAGAAGGCGCCGCACGCGGCTGTGTTGATCGACGAAGCTTACTACGAGTTCAGCGGCGTAACGGCGCTGGGCCTGATTCGCGAGTATCCGAATCTGTTCGTCAGCCGTACTTTTTCTAAGGTCTACGGCATGGCCGCGATGCGTGTGGGCTGTTTGTTCAGCAAGGCCGAGAACGTAGCGTGGCTGAAAAAAGCGCAGTCGCCGTACAGCGTGAACACGCTGGCTGTGTTGGCCGCGCGCGCGGCGATTCGCGATACGGCTTACATTTCCGAGTACGTCGGCGAGGTGCTGGCGGCGCGCGAACTGGTTTATGTCGGGCTTGAAAAACTGGGCATCAACTACATCAAGAGCCAGGGGAATTTTGTCCTGTTCGATTGTGGCGAACGCTCGATCGAAGTGCGCGATGCGTTGAAGGCAAAAAACATTCTGGTGCGAGATCGTTCTTACGAGATTCCGGGCGCCGTGCGGGTCACGATCGGCACGCGCGAACAGATGCGCAAATTCCTGACTGAGTTGGAGGGCGTTTGGAAACGCAAAGCCTAGTCGTCGTGTTCGATATGGACGGCGTGCTCGTCGATGTGACCGAGTCGTATCGCGAGACGATCGTGCAGACGGTGCGGCATTTTTCGGGGCGCGTGATTGAACGCGCGTTGATTCAGGAGTACAAGAATCAGGGCGGCTGGAATAACGACTGGGCGCTTTCGCAGAAAATTCTCGCCGACTTTGGAATGGCCGTGGAGTACCCGGTTGTCGTCGAGGCGTTTCAGAAAATATTCTTCGGGCCCAACGGCAACGATGGATTGATGCAGCGCGAGGTGTGGCTGGATGCAACGGGCACGCTGCAGCGATTAAACGCGCGCGCGGCGTTTGCTGTGTTCACGGGGCGCGAACGGGCCGAGGCGCAAATGACGCTGGACCGCTTCGCCACGCACTTGCGGTTCGATCGCGTGGTCGGCGATGACGACGTGACAAAGGGCAAGCCGGATCCGGAAGGGCTGCTGCAAATCGTCGCGGCGTATCCGGGCGCGCGTGCCGTCTATATCGGCGACACGGTGGACGATGCGCGCGCGTCGAAAGCCGCCGGAGTGCCGTATGTCGGCGTGGGCCATCGCCGCGACGAAGGGCATGCGAACACGGTGACGCTGATGGAGCGCGAAGGCGCGATCGCGATTATCGAGAGTATTAACGAACTGGAGGAGGCGCTCAAGCAATGAGGACATCGTCGGTCGAACGGATCACGCGGGAGACGCAGATTCGCGGCAAGCTGAAGATCGAGGGCAAGGGCAAGTACACGATCTCGACAGGCATTCGCTTTCTGGACCACATGCTGGAGCTCTTCACGAAGCACGGCGGTTTCGATCTGGAATTGCAGGCCACCGGCGACCTAGACGTCGATCAACATCACACCGTGGAAGACGTCGGCATCGTGCTCGGCCAGTTGTTCGCGAAGGCGCTGGGCGACCGCAAGGGCATCAATCGCGCCGGTTACTTCGTGATGCCGATGGACGAAACCCTCTCGGTCACGGCGATCGATCTGGGCGGCCGTCCGGCGCTGGTCTACAACGACAAAGTGAAGACGCGTCTCGTCGGCGACTTGCAGTCCGAACTGGTGCACGACTTCTTCGACGGCTTCGCCGTGCACGCCGGAGCAAATGTGCACGTGTTGACGATGTATGGACGATCGAATCATCACAAGCTTGAGAGCATCTTCAAAGGCTTCGCGCGTGCGATGAAGTTCGCGTGCTCGACCGATGCGCGGTTGAAAGATCAACTGCCCTCGACCAAGGGATTGCTGGAGGGCGCGAAGAAATGAGCGGCATCGCGGTATTCGATTACGGCGCCGGGAATTTGCGATCGGTGCTGAATACGCTGGAGGCCGTGGGCGCGACGTTCACGCTGGTCGACGACGCGGCTGGTCTCGAAGCTGCGGACAAAATAATTCTGCCGGGCGTGGGCCACTACGGGCAGTTGCTGCGGTCGCTGGATGCAATGCGTGTGCGCGGCGCGTTGCTGAACCGAGTGCTTTCGGGCGTGCCGTTTCTCGGCATCTGCCTGGGCTTGCAGGCGCTGTTTGAAGAGGGTGAAGAAGCTCCGGATGTGAAGGGCCTCGGCGTGTTTCCGGGCAAGGTTGTGCGCTTTCCCGAAGATGCGCGTGTCCCGCACATGGGTTGGAACGAGTTGGAGGTGAAGGCCGGGTCGCGGCTGCTGCGCGGGCTGGGCGATCGGCCATACGTTTACTTCGCACACAGCTATTACGTGCCCGTATGCGAGTACGCCGCGGCGACGTGTCAGTATGTCGAACCGTTTACTGCCGTGCTCGAACACGAGAACGTTTTCGGCGTTCAGTTTCATCCCGAGAAATCGGGGCCGTTGGGGTTGCAAATTGTCAAAAACTTCGCAGAGCTCTAAATCATGGACCTTCGACTCGATGCTCGCTAAACGCATCATCCCCTGTCTCGACGTCACCGCGGGCCGCGTGGTGAAGGGCGTCAATTTCGTCAACCTGCGCGACGCGGGCGATCCGGTCGAGTTGGCCGAACGCTATAACGAGCAGGGCGCCGATGAGCTTGTGTTCCTTGACATCACGGCGTCGAGCGATGAGCGCAACACGATGGTCGACGTCGTGGCGCGCACCGCGCGGCAGGTGTTTATTCCGTTGACTGTTGGCGGCGGCATTCGCAGCATTGTCGACGCGCGGAAGATATTGATGGCCGGCGCGGATAAGGTCAGCGTCAACACGGCGGCGGTGCGGCGGCCGGAGTTGATTACCGAGTTGAGCAACGAGTTCGGCGCGCAGGCCGTGGTCCTGGCGATCGATGCGCGGCGCAGGCCGGGCGGCGGTTGGAACGTGTACACCAAGGGCGGACGCGTCGACGAAGGGATCGACGCCGTCGAATGGGCCGCGCGCGGCATGCGGCTCGGTGCGGGCGAAATTCTGTTGACGTCGATGGATGCCGATGGCGTGAAGACCGGCTTCGATTGCGAACTGACCGCGGCCGTGTCGCGCGCGACGTTGATCCCGGTGATCGCGTCGGGCGGTGCGGGGAAGCCCGAGGACTTCTTGAAAGTTCTGACCGAGGGAGAGGCCGATGCGGCGCTGGCGGCTTCGATTTTTCACTTCGGCACTTACACCGTCGACGATCTGAAAGAGTATTTGGACAAGCAAGGCATCGTGGTTCGGAGGCGGCATTGAGTCTGATTCTTCCTTGTATTGATTTGATGGACGGCAAAGTCGTGCAGCTCGTGCAGGGGCGCGAGAAGGCTCTGGAGGGCGACGCGCCACTCAAGATGCTCGAACGCTTCGCGGGCTTCCCAGAGATTCAGGTCATCGATCTCGACGCGGCGATCGGGCGAGGCGCCAACGATGGGATCGTAGAGACGCTGTGCGCGCACGCGCGGTGCCGCGTGGGCGGCGGCGTGCGGACGGTCGATCGCGCGAAGACGCTACTCAAGCAGGGTGCGTACAAGGTCATCGTCGGCACGAGCGCGTTTACCGCCGAGGGGCCTAACAAACCGTTCCTGGAAGAGTTGGCCGCGGCGATCGGACCGGAGAAGATCCTGCTCGCGCTGGATTCCAAGGACGGCCGCATTGTGATCAAAGGCTGGCGCGAAGCGACGGCGTTCACGGCCGAAGAGATTATCGGTTCGCTGGAGCCCTACTGCCGAGGCTTTCTCTGCACCTACGTCGACAAAGAAGGGATGATGCAGGGGACCGACCTCGATTGGTTCCGGCGGTTGCGCGCGGCGCTCGTGGCGACGCATGAGCTGACGGCGGCGGGCGGCGTAACGACGATGGACGATGTGCGCGCGCTGCGGGCGATCGGCATTCACGCGGCGCTGGGCATGGCGATTTACACCGGCCGATTGGACCTGGCGGAGTTGCGCGCGGAACTTGGTTGACGATTTTTCTGTGGCGTTCGCGCAAGGGTGAGTATGACCACCCCAGAATTCACCCCGATCGTGATTACGCCGAGCGATAACCCTTCGTTTACGTGCATCTATTCCAAGCCCGCCGATTGGGCCGATGGCGACATTCCGCCCCAGGCGACCGACTTCTCCGACCCGCAGGCCTTCCAAACGCTCGGCGGCTGCCAGAGCGACTACGGTTACGGCGCGTTTGTCATCGGAGCACGGCCGGAGTGGACCGAGGGATCGATGTTCGACTTCGCCGAGCGGATGATCGGCGGTTCTGGCCTGGAAATGGGCCCGCTTTTCGATCACGACGTCGATGGCCACCGCGCATTGCGCGCCGAGGGCCGTCAGGAATTTGAAGACGCGGCGCTGATCACCCGGTTTCAATTTGTCTGGGCGAACGGCTGTTACTTCGTCAACGTCGGCACGATGCCCGAGGAACTGGCGTCTCATTTCGCGCCGCTGCTGGATGGGATGTTCGCGTCGTTCTCGCTTCCGAACGTGGAGCAGCCGATGACGGAGTTGTTCCTGCCGCTTGAGGTCGACGCGTTGGGAATGGAAATGAAGACGCCGGCGGGTTGGATGTTGTCCCAGGAGGGCCAGTTCTTCACCGCGTCCGACGAGGCGCGCGGCATGACGATTGAGATGCACAAGCGCGCGAGCGAGGGCCTCGGCATCGTTGAGATCGCCGATGCGCTGCGCCAGCGATATCAAACGCACGAACCGTCGGTCGAAACGTTCCGGATGCGCCTGGCGGACTTGGAATGCCTGGCGCTGCGCAACATCGAACGCGGCGGGCAACCGGTGATGATGGCGTTTCTGTTCAAGGCCGATTCGGATTGTTCGGACACGGTGATCGAGATCTGCGTTACAGCGCCGCCCGAGGGGATGACGCTGGCGATGAACGTGATGGAAGAGATGGCCGGTTCGATGCGCCCCTTGGTCCGCGCATAAGCTCGCCGGCGAGGCCGGCGAAACTGCGGCACAATTGAGGCATGCGGACATTCTGGCTCGCGCTCGCCGCAACGGCGATGGCGCAGCCGCCTGACTTTCAACGAGACATTCGACCGCTGCTGGCCAAGCGGTGCCTGGCCTGTCACGGCCCCGACGAACATTCCCGCCAGGCGGGACTGCGGCTCGATCGTTTTGACGGTGCGACAAAGACGGGCGTTATTGTTCCGGGCCGGTCGGCGAAGTCAAGGCTCGTCGCGCGCGTTACCAATGAAAAATTGCCGATGCCCCCAACCGGTCCGCGGTTGACTGCGAACGAAATCGCGATGCTCAAGAATTGGATCGACGCGGGTGCGGCGTCGGCCAATCACTGGGCCTATGAAAAGATCCAGCTTCCCGGCGTGCCCGAGGTCAAACAACCTGATTGGCCGCGCAACGCGATCGATAATTTCATTTTGAAAACGCTCGAAGGGCAGTCGGTGCGTCCTTCGAAAGAAGCGCCGCGCAACACGCTCGCGCGCCGCGTTGCGCTCGATCTCACCGGACTGCCGCCGGACGCGGCGGCGATGGCGAAGATCGACAACTATGAAGCTTATGTCGACGCGCTGCTTGCCAGTCCGCGCTTCGGTGAACGCTGGGCCAAGGTCTGGCTCGATCTCGCTCGATACGCCGATACGCAAGGCTACGAGAAGGACAACAAGCGAACGATCTGGCCGTATCGCGATTGGGTGATTCGCGCCTACAACGATAATCTTCCGTTCGACAAATTCACGATCCTTCAACTCGCCGCCGACCTCACCGAAGATCCCTCGGTGGACGATCTGATTGCGACCGGTTTTCATCGCAACACGATGACCAACACCGAAGGCGGCACCGACGACGAAGAGTTCCGCGACCTGGCGATTCGCGATCGCATCGCCACCACGGGCCAGGTATGGATGGGGCAGACCTGGGGTTGCGCGCAATGCCACACGCACAAGTACGATCCGCTGACGCACAAGGAGTTTTATCAACTCTACGCCTACTTCAATCAGACGGCCGACGACGATCATCCCTCCGATCGCCCGGTGCTGAAGCTCTCGAAAGACGTCTCGACGCTGGTGTTGAAAGAACTCGACGCCTACAAGCGCCGCACTACGCGCATCTACGAACGCGGTAACTTCCTGACACCCGGCGAAGCGGTAGAGGCCGCGACGCCCGCGGCCTTTCCGGCGATGCCGGCGAAGGCACAGAACAACCGGCTGGGCTTTGCGCAATGGCTGGTGAGCAAGGACAACCCGCTGACGGCGCGAGTAACGGTGAATCGATTCTGGAGCCGCTTGATGGGCCGTGGAATCGTCGAGAGCGAAGAAGACTTCGGCACACAAGGAACAGCCCCCACGCATCCGGAGTTGCTCGATTGGCTCGCCGCCGGGTTTCAAAAAGACTGGGACGTAAAGCGGTTGCTGAAGTTGATCGTCATGAGCGCGGCGTACCGTCAGGACTCCGCGGTCACGCCAGCATTGCTGGAGAAAGACCCACTCAACAAGCTGTACGCTCGCGGTGCGCGATTCCGCCTCGACGCTGAAGCGGTTCGCGATCAGGCGCTTGCCGCGGCGGGTTTGCTCAGCGGAAAATTGTACGGCCCGCCGGTCATGCCCTGGCAGCCCGACGGTGTCTGGCTTGTCACCTACAACAGCGATCGCTGGGTGACGTCGCAGGGCGAGGACCGCTATCGGCGCGCTCTCTACACCTTCATGCGGCGGTCGAGCGCGTATCCATCGATGATGAACTTCGACGCGCCGAACGGCGAGACCTGCACTATCCGCCGCATCCGCACCAACACGCCGCTGCAAGCGTTGACGTCGATGAACGATCCGGCGTTCATGGAAGCCGCGCAACGATTGGCCGAGCGGGCGGCGAAGGACGCCAATCCGGCCGCGAAATTGTTTGAGTCGGTGTTGCTGCGCCAGCCGTCGAAAACGGAACTGCAGCGCGTGCAGCAACTCCACGCCGCGACGATCGCCGAGTTGAAGGCGAGTCCATCAAACGCGGCGAAGCTGGTGAAGTACAGCGAGGTGCTCTACGCCGAAGACCGCGAATCGACGCTCATTCCCGACGCGCGCACCAAGCCGCGCGAATGGCGCTTCAAGACCTCCGATCCCGGCGCGGGTTGGAACACGGCCGAGTTCAACGATTCCAACTGGTCCGCTGGACCTGGCTATTTCGGCTACTTCAATAAGCCGAACGAATCGACGCCGATTAAGTCGGCCTGGGATACCGACCAGTTGTGGCTGCGCATCGCGATAGATCTCGAAGCGCCGCTGCCGGCAAGGTTCAAAATGCCGATTCGCACGAACTCGCAGTTCGACGTGTGGGTGAACGGCGTGCACGCGCTCAACAATATCTTCGAGCGCGGCGGGCACTTCGACTATCTGTTGAACGACGACGGCCAGCGCGCGTTCAAGCCCGGCAGGAATGTCGTCGCGATCCGGGTGACGCGCCACGGCGCGCGCGGCAGCGGCCAGGTCTTCGATCCGGGTCTGGTGGCGTCGCTGCCGGTGAAGTTGAACAAGCCCAGCCGCGATGAATTCTCGCGCGCCGCGTGGGTTGTCGTCGCCAACACAATCTTGAATCTGGATGAAACGTTGACACGCCGATGAAACAAGTACTCGCCAATACACGCCGCCATTTCCTGCAAGGCGGCAGCCTCGGGCTCGCGAATCTGTTCCTGGCCGAGGCGCAACAGAAGCCCGCGCGCGCGGGTAAAGCGAAATCGATCATCTACCTGCACATGGCCGGCGCGCCCAGCCAGCTTGAACTGTTCGACTATAAGCCGGAACTGGTGAAGTACAACGGCAAGCCATGCCCCGATGAACTGTTGAAGGGCAAGCGGTTCGCGTTCATCAAAGGTGTTCCGAACATGCTCGGTACGCCGTATAAGTTCGCGCGCCAAGGGCAATCCGGCGCGATGATGAGCGAGCTGCTGCCGCGCTTCTCTAAGCTCGCCGACGAAGTGACGATCGTGCGCTCGATGTCGACCGATCAGTTTAATCACGCGCCGGCGCAGCTGTTCATGCATACCGGCAATTCGCGGTTCGGCTTCGCGTCGATGGGCGCCTGGGTGACCTACGGACTTGGCACGGAGAACCAGGATCTGCCCGGTTTTGTCGTGCTCACCAGCGGTGGCAACAATCCCGATGGCGGCAAGAGTTTGTGGGGCAGCGCGTTTCTGCCGAGCGTGTATCAAGGCGTGCACTGCCGCTCGCACGGTGAGCCCGTGTTGTTTCTCTCCGACCCGGAGGGCGTTACGCGATCGATGCGGCGCAAGACGCTCGACGCTATGAAGGACTTGAATGCGATGGAGCGCGAACGGTCGGGCGATCCCGAAACCGACGCGCGCATGAGCCAGTACGAACTCGCCTACAAAATGCAGATCTCGGTGCCGAAAGTGATGGACATCAGCAAGGAGTCGCCGGAGACGCACGCGCTCTACGGCACGCAGCCGGGAAAAACCAGTTTCGCCAACAATTGTTTGTTAGCGCGCCGCTTGGTCGAGAACGGCGTGCGCTTCGTCCAACTCTACGACTGGGGCTGGGATCATCACGGCACCAGCAAACGCGACGATATCGAGCACGCGCTGAAGCCGCATATCGCCGAGTGCGATCAGGCGATCGCGGCGCTATTGACGGACCTCAAACAGCGTGGTCTGCTCGATCAGACGCTGGTTGTATGGGGCGGGGAATTCGGCCGAACGCCGATGCGCGAAAACCGCGGCGGGACCGAGGGCGCTTTCCGCGGGCGCGATCATCATCCGTACGCGTTCACGATCTGGATGGCCGGCGCGGGCGTGAAGAAGGGGCTCAATTACGGCGAGACTGACGACATCGGCTACTACGTCGTCAAGGACAAGATGACGCCGCGCGATCTGCAGTCGACCATCCTGCATCTGGCCGGCGCCGATCCGTACACGCTGCATTATCCGTACCTCGGATTAAATCAGCGGCTGATCGGGCCGACCGATGAGGGCCGGATCATGAAGGACCTGCTGATCTAACGCGGTGATTGCTACGGACACGCCCGCGCACAGCGCGCGTTAATCACCTGCATCAGAGCCGTGTGATACTGCGATCCCGTCACGCCGCGCGACCCGCCCGGCACGGTCTTGTGCGCGATCACCAGATCCAACGCGGGCAGGACCGTTATGTACTGCCCCACCGCGCCGATGCCCGTATAGGCGCCCTGCAACGGGCCCACGCGATTATGGTCGTCCCAAATCCACCACATGTAGCCGTAGCCCCACAACGTCCCGCTCGCGTAGCCGCGCGCCGACGGCGGGTTCATGTCGTCGACCGGCGTTATCAGCGTCGTGATCGTCTTGATCCAATCGCTCGCCACCACCTGCTTGCCGTCCCACTTTCCGTTTTGGCATCAACTGGCCGATGCGCGCCATATCCCGTGTTGTCAGCCAAATCGGATAGGCCTCGTATTTCGACACCGCCGTGTTGCCGGCCTTTTTTTGCAGCGCGCGATCGTAATCCTGCATGCCGATCGGCTCCGCCAGATCCTTCTGCAGCGCATCGTAGATGTCGATGCCGGTCTGTTTT
>VFZQ01000050.1 GCA_016871135.1 Acidobacteriota bacterium
ATTAATCTCCTTGTGCATGTCCCGCGCCACGCCCACCACCATCAATTCCAACGGCTCGGTTCCCGAGTTCGCAATCGAATGCACTTCGCTCATCTGAATCGGCACCGCATCGCCGTTGCGAATCGTCGCCGAATCCTGCATGCCGCGCGTCGCCGTCGTAATCGTTCCCTCGCCATTCATCACATAGTAAAACTGCGCGAGCCCGCGATAAGAATGATTGCCGATCGACGCGCCGGCCGGAACCACCACATGATCGACAAATGCCCACGGTGACGCGAACACCGCCGGCCCAAGCGCCCGCCGGTACTGAACCGAACCCTTGCCCCCGTGCCATTCCTTCGCTTCGCGAAGAAGTCCGCGGTCCAGACGCATGGACATGAATACCGGAACCCGGTCCAGCGCGACGTCGACGCGGCTGTCGCCAAGGTCGAAGGCGTCGTATTCGCCTTTGATCGCCGACACGTTGATGTTCATCCATTGCACCGGCTTATCGGTGGCATTGTAGATCGCGTGCGAATGCCCCATGCGCACAGGCGCGCCGGCAGGACCCTTCAGAACCGACGTGCGCCCGTCGACGGTGAATTGCGCCTCGCCATCCAGAATCACAAACATCTCTTCGCAGTTGTTATGGAAGTGGTGTCCGATGCCGCTCTTCGGTTGAATCACTCCCCGGTGCAGAAAGAACAGGTTGGTGTCGAGCGCGTGATAGTCCAGCAATCCCGTATAGTCCAGACGCCCGGCGCCGCCATGAACCCCCGTCGACTGCCTGTATTTAGACGGGTCCGTGTGCACGATCCGCGAAGCCAATGGCTCAAGCGCTTCGAGTGGCTTCAGCAGCAGTCCGCCGGTAAGCGCCAGCGCCGCCGCGGCGGGAATCAGGAAATTCTTCATGGCCCAGACCTTTCTATACGTCGAATAGCAGAACGTCGTAGTTCTTGCTGCGCAGCGTGCCTTCAATCATTCCCCATACCTTCTGGTGAATGTCCGAGGCGATCCACTTCTGCCGCAGTTCTTCGCTTTGATACTGCAACACGAAACGGTAGTTCAACCCCTCCGGTGCCTTGCCGACGAATGCCTTGCGGAGTTTGATGATCTTGACATCGATATACCCTTGAAACTTCGCCGCGGCGGGTTTGAAGTCCTTCGCAAAGTGCTGAAGCATCTGTTTCTCCTTGGCGGGATCGACATTCAGGTCGACATGGATCTGAATCCCGCCGTCCGGACCGGCGGCATTGGCGGTGCTGGCACAGGCCACCGCGGCCAACGTCGTCAGGCACGCTCTTCGCTTCATGAGTTTTCCTCTCCTTGACTCTAAAATGGCGCGGAGCGGAAACCCGTCCGCGATTACCGGGAGAGTCTATCTCGAATACGCCACAAGCGCCGGAATTCGACGAACTACATAATGTCAGGCCGATCTTAAATAGCTGCTCGGCACGAACCGCGCGCGGTTGTGATAAATTCCTTCCAACCCCCATGCGTGAACTGCTCTTCATCTCGCTGCTCTCCTTGCAGGCGTATGCGCAAGCCGTCTCAGGCACCATCTTCGGCGCGGTGAAAGATCCATCCGACGCCGCCGTCGCCGGCGCCACCGTTACCGTTCGAAACGCGCAGACGAACTACTCGCGCTCGATGGTCACCAGCGCCGAAGGCGACTACCGTTTCGCCGCACTCCCGCTCGGCCCTTATGCCGTCACCGTCGAGCACGCCGGATTCGGTCAGTATTCGCAGGAAGGCATCACGCTTCAAGTGGACGCTCAGGTTCGCGTCGACGTCACTCTCCGCGTCGGCAACGTCACCGAAAAAGTTGTCGTCTCCGCCGAAGCGCCGTTGATCAACACCACCAACGCCGAGACCGCCGAAGTCGTCGAACGGACGCGCATCGAGCAACTCCCGCTCAACGGCCGCAACTTCGTCCAACTCATCCAGCTCACCACCGGCACCAATACCGGCGCGGCCGGCGACCAGCAGAGCAACCTGGTCATCAACCACTTCCGCGGCTCGGCGTTCTTCTCGGCGAATGGGATGCGCACCTGGTACAACAACTACATGCTCGACGGCGTCAACAACAATGAAAGCGCCTGGAACTCGGGCGGCATCATCGTTCTGCCGGTCGTCGACGCCATTCAGGAATTCAAGGTTTCCACCGGCAACTTTTCGTCGGAGTTTGGCCGTTCGGCGGGCGGCGTGGTTAACGTCCAGACGCGCGCGGGCACCAACGAACACCACGGTAACCTGTTCGAGTTCTTCCGCAACTCCGCGCTCGACGCCAACGACTACTTCAACAACGCCGCCGGCCGCACCCGCCCACCCTTCCGCCAAAATCAGTTCGGCGGCACCTTCGGCGGCCCTCTCCAGAAAGACAAGCTGTTCTTCTTTACCGACTACCAGGGAACGCGCCAGTCGCGCGGCACTACGTATTTGGGTAGCGTCGCCACCGAAGCCATGCGCCGCGGCGATTTCAACGGACCTGGCCTCGCCAACATCTTCGACCCCTTCACAACGCGCATCCAAAACGGCGCGACCGTGCGTGACGCCTTTCCCAACCGCCAGATTCCGGCCGCTCGTTTTGATGCCGCATCCTCCCGGTATATGTCGCTGATGCCGCTCCCGAACACCGGCGGCAACGCCATCGCGCTCAACTTCATCAACAACCCGAACTGGCTTCGCGAAGGCAACCAGGGCGACGTTCGGATGGACTACAATTTCGGCGCGCGCGGGACGCTGTTCGGCCGCTACTCCATCGACAAAGCCGGCCAGACATTTCCCAATGAACTCACCACGGCCCAAAATCCCTTCGGCGGCGGCGGACGCGGCAACGTCCTTCAGCTCACCGCGCAGAGCGCGGTTCTCAATGGTACCTACCTGCTCACGCCGACTCTTGTCCTCGAAGGCCGCCTCGGATTCAACCGCTACAACTTTCTTGGCATCCCGCTCGGCGCCGACAATCCGCTGATCGACTCGCTCAAACTTCCCGGATCCCACATCGCCGAAAACGCCCGGTCGATCACCGCTCTGGCGATCACGGGGTTAACCGCATTCGGTCCCACGACCGGCGTTCCCAACTCGTCGATTCAGAATATCTACCAGTGGGTGGCGAACCTCACTTGGACCAA
Organism: Acidobacteriota bacterium; assembly: GCA_016871135.1. Taxonomy (GTDB): domain Bacteria; phylum Acidobacteriota; class Terriglobia; order Bryobacterales; family Bryobacteraceae. Next base: position 3,114 of record VFZQ01000050.1, read on the forward strand.
GGGACGTCACAGTGTTCGCACCGGCATCGATACGCGCCGTCATCAACGCAACAACTATTTCATCTCAGCGCAGCCCACCGGCCAGTTCGCTTTCGGTCCGAACTTCACCAGCCCGGCCGGGCTCGCTGGCGGCGGCGTTGGCTTCGCGTCGTTCCTGCTTGGTACGCCCGACTCAATCAATCGCGGCGTTGTTAACGGCCGCACTGGCCGCCGTAATTCGGAGTGGGGCGCTTATGTTCAAGACGACTTCAAAGTAACGAAGACGCTCTCGTTGAGCTACGGGATCCGCTACGAACTTTACTCGCCGTGGTATGAGGTCGGTGATCGCATGAGCGCGCTCGACCTCGACACCGGGCGCGTCGTTTTCGCCGGCGAGGACAATAAATTTGGCCGCGCGCTTCGCAAGACCGACAAGAACAACTTCGCGCCGCGCGTCGGCTTGGCTTGGAACACGCCCATCGCTGTTGTCCGTGCCGGTTATGGAATCTCCTACGTTGAAGAGTTTGGCGGCAACGGCACCAATCCGATTCAGAACCCGCCGGGTTCCACGACGCAGCAGTTGGTCTACTCCACTACAGTTCTGCCCGCTGTCCGATTCTCGCAGGGCATTCCGATCCCCGCCCCGGTGAGTGTCGCGAACCCTTCCGGCTTGTATCGTCAAATTGACTACGGCGCTGTCGCCGCGTATGCGCAGAGTTGGGATCTTAGTTTGCAGCGCGAGTTCGCCGGAAACTGGTTGATCGACGCCGCCTATGTCGGCGCGAAGGGCACCCATCTGCTCGAGATCACGGACCCCAATCAAGCCGCTCCCGGCCCGGGCGCCATCAATCCGCGCCGTCCCCTCTTCGCGCTCGCGCCCAACGTCACCACCGCCGTCGGCGCCAGCGTCGGCAACTCGATCTATCACGGTTTTCAACTGAAGGTGCAGAAGCGCTTCGCGAAAGGCTTCTACGTTCTTGGTTCGTATACGAACTCAAAAGTCATCGGCAGCGTCGACTCAAACTTCTCGAACGCGGTGCCCGGCGTAGCCTCTTTCGGCCAGGCACAAAACGCGCTCAATCGCCGGGCGGAACGCAGCCTCTCCGATACCGACGTTCCCCAGCGCCTCGTCGTCAGCTACGGTTGGGAACTGCCGCTCTTCAAGAAGCACCGTTATCTTGGCGGTTGGCAGTTGAGCGGCATCACAACGCTCTCCGCGGGTAATCCGTTCGACATCGTCAACCAGCCTTCCACGCTCAACAACGGCGGCACACAGCGCCCCGACCGGATCGCCGACGGACGCATCGACAACTGGACGCTGGATCGCTATTTCGACATCGCCGCCTTCCGCGCGCCCGCGCCGTTCACCTTCGGAAACGCGGGCCGCAATATCCTTCGAGGCCCCGGCGTGAACACCTGGGACGTTTCGGTGATCAAGGACACGCAACTCACCGACCGTCTGCGCCTCCAATGGCGCACCGACTTTTTCAACGCCGCCAATACACCGCAATTCAATTCGCCCGGTAACACGATTGGCACACCGCAAGCCGGGCGCATCTCGTCGACGCGGTTCGCCACGAACCGGCAAATTCAGTTCGTTGCGAAATTGTTCTTTTGAGGACTCTCGAACAACGGACTCGCCGCGGTGTGGCCTGTGCGCTTTTTATCGACAACTTTATTGCGGCCAGCCCAGTGCTCGACGGCAGTACGCGACGCCTTGTTGCGCTGACGCATCGCCGAGCTGAACGGCCCGGTCGTAGCAACCAAGCGCCTCCTGGTACCGGCCGCCGTTCGCCAGCGCCGCTGCTTTTCCTTGCCACAACCCCGTGTGATTGGGACTGCGCGCCAACGCCTGATCGAACGAAAGCAACGCATCCTGCGCGCGGCCGAGTTGGCCGAGCACGACGGCGCGTCCCCACCACGCATCGATCATGTTCGCGTCGAGCGACAGAGCATATTCAAAATACTGCAGCGCTTCGCCGGGCCTTCCGCCTTGGCGCGCGATGTCGGAGCCTCTCCGGAACCACTCCGCGGCATCCGGTTGCGGCGCGAGCTTCTGTCGACACGCCGCGATGTACTGCGAGGCCTGCGCATGACCCAGTCTCTGCGCCTGTTCGAAACACGGCAGAGCCTCGGCCGGCCGGTTCAGCGACTCGAACAACGCACGGCCCTTGTTAAACCACGCGCCCGCCAAATCCGGCGATAGCTTGATGACCTCTCCATATGCCGCGACCGCGTCCTCGTGACGGCCCTGATTGGTAAATGCAATCGCCCTTCCGAACCAGGTCTCGGCGGTGACCGGTTCCTCCTTGGGCGCCTGCTTCGCGAGGGCCTGACGGCACAGCGCGATGCCATCGGTGGCGAGTGGATACCCGAGTTGTTGCGATCTTTCGAGCAACCGCAAGGCTTCGTCGAGGCGCTGGTTCACCATCGTCAACACGATGCCTTTGAGGCACAGCGCGGGCGCGAATTCGGCGTCAATCGCGAGTGCGCGGTCGACCCCTTCCAACGCGTCTTCGTTGCGGCCGAGTTGACTGAGCGTCATCGCCCTGGCCTGGAGCGAATCGAGTGACTTCGGGTCTTCCGCCAGCGCTTTGTCGAAACACTCCAGCGCTTCCTGCTTCTTTCCTTCCTTGAATAGCGTCGCGCCGCGGTCGTGCCAGGCCGGGCCGATGGCGGCGCGCACGCGGAGCAGTTCAACGAGTTCATCCCTGCACTTCCTAGCCATCTCGACTTCCGGATCGAGAACGATCACACGTTCATAACAGGCGAGCGCCTCCTCGAGCCGCTCCAACCTTCCAAGGGCAAGCCCTTTGCCGAGGGTTGCCATTGCATCCGACGGGTCCGCCGCTACGGCTTGTTCAAAGCGATCGAGCGCCTCGGCAGTCTTGCCTTGCTTGAAGAGCGCCAGGCCTTCATCGGTGAGTTGCTTGGCGTCCGGCTTGCCCATCTCCCCGCGTAGACGGTCGTACTCGAAGCGGGCGGTGTCGTTGTTCGGATCGGCCTTGACCGCATGTTCGTATGCATCCAAAGCCTCATCGAGCTGACTGGCTTTCTCGTGCGAGCGGGCGATGCGCAGCCATCCGACGGCGTCGTTGGGAGCGTAGTCGAGGCCGCCTTTGAACCAGATGATCGCCGCCTCGTGCGAATCTCTCTCCGCCCAAACGCGGCCCTTGGCGAACCAAGCGGGCGCATGGCCCGGGTTCAAGTCCATGGCCTTTTCGCAGCACTGCAGCGCTTCGTCGAAACGCCGCAAGTCACAGAGGATTTCAGACTTGGCGGTCCAGAGGTGATGGTCGTTGGGCTGCGATTGCAACGCCTGCTCACAGCAGGCGAGCGCGTCGTCGAACTTCTCTTGCGCTTGCAGCTTGAGCGCGTCGGCGAGTGTCGCGGCCGGCGCCGCTTCGGCCTTCTTTCGTTTGCAAATTTCAATCGCCTTTGGCGCCACTTCGTTGCCGAGCGTCGCGGACTTCGCCAAACAATCAAGCGCCTCGTCAAAGCGGCTGAACGTAGAGAACAACGTCACGCCGCGATTGAGCCAAGCCAGGGCGTTGGCCGGATCGATTTCCGTCGCGCGCTCATAACTGGCCAGCGCCTCCGCGTGGCGGCCGAGTTTGCCGAGCGCAACGCCGCGGCCGAAATACGACATCGACGGCGCCGGAGGAAACGCGATCGCGCGATCGAAACTGGCGATCGCCTCTTCAAACTTTCCTTCTCCAACCAGGTCGATGCCGCGATCGTGCGCCGCGCCGCGTTCGGCATTATTCGGATCGGCGGCGGCCAACTCCGCGCGGCAGACGCCCATTGCTCCGGCCGCCTTCGGGTGGCCAAGCAGAGCGGCGCGCTGAAAGCACACAAGCGCCTCGGCATAACGCTCGTCGTTGCCGAGCGTCGCGCCTTTGCTGAACCAGGCGGAAACATGATTGGGGTTCAGTTTCAAGACTTCGTCGTAGGCCGCCAGCGACTCCTCCAGCCTGCCGAGATCAGCCAGCGCGTTCGCCTTGCCCTGCCATCCCTCTTCGAGTGTTGGGTCGAGCTCGAGCGATTTGGTGTGGCTCTTCAGCGCCTCTTCCGTGTTGCCAAGTGCTTTCGCTTGAATTGCGTGGTTATGCCATGCGAGCGCGTTGTTGGGATCGGCGAAAATTGCCGCGGTGTAGGCGGCGTATGCTTGCGCTTCATCGTTCAGCGCGCTATGCGCGGCGCCTTTGTGCATCCATCCATCGACATCGCGCGAATTCAGTTCCACAACTTGATCGAACGCTTCGAGAGCTGCTTCGGCCCGGCCCAACTTCTCGTTCGCGATGCCCTTGTTGTACCAGACCAACGGGTCCTTCGGCGAAAGCCTCGTCGCCTGCTCATAGCATTCCAAGGCGTCCTCGAATCGCCGAAGCCCGCTGAGTGCGTTGCCCCGGCCCGTCCAGGCGGGCGAGTATCCGCGATCGAATTTCAACGCCTCGGTATAGTCGGTGATGGCCTCTTCATACCGATTGAGATCGAAGAGTATGTTGCCCTTGTTGGTCCAGAGCACGGGCAGGTTGGACTGGATCGCCACGGCCTTCTCCGCGCCGGCCAACGCCTCGTCGAGCCGCCCGAGGTTCTTCAAGAGATTGGCTCGATTGGCGTACGCTGCGGCAAGCCGCGGATCGACCCGCGTGGCTTGCTCAAAACTCGCGAGGGCGTCTTCGACGCGGCCAAGCTTCTCCAGCGCGACGCCCCGGCTGGCCCACGCCATCGTCAGTCGCGGATTGATGCTCAGCGCTTTCTCCAGCGCCCCAAGCGCGTCGGCTGGCCGGCCCAGCGTCTCCAGCGTTGCGCCCATGTTATACCAGCCAAGGTCGAACTCCGGATTGGCGGCCAGCGCTTTTTCGTAAAGCGGCAGCGATTCGGCCACTCGCCCGGAGTCGCGGATGATATTCGCCTTGTTCGACCAAACTTGATAAAGGCTCGAGTCGGTGGCCAGCGCGCGGTCGTAACAGGCAAGGGCGGCATCGTCGAGCCCGAGCGCGTTCAGCGACACGCCTTTATTCAGCCATTGGGCGGCATCCATCGCCGGGCCGGAAACCGGAACCGGCGCTCGCTCGCCAGTCATCGATTCATAAATCGCGGCCAGCAGCGGGCGCAGATGCGAGAAGTCCTGATACCGGCCGCCCGGCGATTTTTCCAGACATCGGCTGATGAGCCCCTGCATCTGCGGATGGCCGATCTCCCACGTCGGCGGCGGTTCGCTCTTGTGCGCGCGTTCAAAGTCGGCCCACGTGCGCCCGCGGAACGGCAGGCGGCCCGTGAGCATTTGAAACAGCATCACGCCGAACGAGTAGATATCGGCCGTTACGCCAACATGCTTGGAATCCTCGAACTGCTCGGGCGGCATGTGGGTGACCGTACCGGCCGCACCGCCTGTACGGCTGAGCGAAACGGATTCCGGATGCGCAATCACGCCATCGGTGGGGCCGTCGTCCGGAACCGAATCGACGACTTTGGCGAGTCCGAAATCCGTAATCTTGAGAGTCCCGTCGCTTGTGACGAGACAGTTTTGCGGTTTGATGTCACGATGGACCTCAATCCCTTTCGACCGCGCGTGAATCATGCCGTCGCAGAATGAGATTGCGAAGCGCAGCAACCGCTTGGGGTCTTCCATCAGTCGCGGCGTGCCGATCCATTCACTCAAGTCGCCACCGCTGACGTATTCGAGAAAGAGCACGGGCTTGCCTTCGATCTCCTGGACGAACGACGCCTGCGCGATATTCGGATGCATGCCTAGTTGCACCCACGCCAGCGCCTCGCGCGTGAACATCGGCGCGATCGATGGGCTGCGCGCGAACACCTCGTCCTGAAACGTTTTGGCCGCCAGCGCTTCGTTCCACTCGTGATCGTGCACGATGTAGACGACGCCCATGCCGCCGCGAAATATTTTGTGAATCTCCCATCGATTCTCCAGGCGGTCGCCCACGTTCCAGTTACGCGCCATGTTGTTCCCCGCCTTTCTTTTCGGTGATTCTGATTTCGCCGGCCCGCTCGTCTACCAGCGCCGTCTCCCCGGGAGCGATCTCGCCGGAAAGCAGTTTCTCGGCCAGCGGAGTTTCGACGGCGCGTTCGATGATGCGCCGCAGCGGCCGCGCTCCGAATGCGGGATCGTACCCTTCGCGGCTGAGCCATCGCACCGCGGCGTCCGTGACTTCCAGACTTACGTCTTGTTCCCGCAAGCGCTTGGTCAGACCGTTCAACATAAGCTTCACAATCCGCCCGGCCGTCTCCGGCGAGAGGGGCGAGAAGACAATCGTGTCGTCGAAGCGATTCGACAATTCGGGACGAAAATGTTTTCCAATTTCCTCGCGGGCCGCGGCCGTGGCCGTTTCGATCTGCGCCGGAAGAAAGCCAAGCGGCGCCTTTCCCATCGCGCCTCCCACGTTGGACGTGAGCATGAACAGCGCGTTCGAGGCGTCCACCGCGCGGCCCTTGCTGTCTGTAATCCGGCCGTCGTCAAAGACTTGCAGGAAAAGGTTCAGCACGTCCGGATGAGCCTTTTCCACTTCGTCCAGAAGCACCACCGCGTACGGCGTACGGCGAAGAGCTCCTGTCAGTTGGCCCTCTTCGTCGTGTCCGATATAACCGGGCGGCGCGCCGATCAATCGCGACACCGCGTGTTTCTCCATGTACTCGCTCATATCGATGCGGATCAGCGCATTGTCGGACCCGAACAGAAATGCCGCCGTCGCCTTGGCGAGTTCCGTCTTCCCGACTCCCGTCGGACCGGCGAATAGAAAAACGCCGGTGGGCCGGTTGGCGTCCTTGAGTCCCGCGCGGGCTCGTTGCACAACTCGCGCGACACGTTCGCAAGCGTGATCCTGCCCGATCACGCGCGCTTGCAGTTCGGCGGCCATGCGCTGCAGCCGTGCGCGGTCATCGTCATCCATCCTGCCAACGGGTATGCCCGTCCATTTCGCCAGGATTTCGGCGACACTCGCCGCCGTCACGGTCGATTGCATGACCATTGAGTGTTCTCCGGGCATCGCGCTGAGAACGGGAACGGCCACTAGCGCGCAGGATTCGTCCAGGAGGTCGATGGCTTTATCGGGCAGGCGGCGGTCGGGCAAGTATTTCGCCGAAAGCCGAACCGCGGCGCGCACGGCGTCGGCTTCGATTTCGACGCCGTGCCGCGCGGCGAAACGATTGACATAGCCCGCTTCGAGAATCGCGATGGCCTCCTCGATTGAAGGCTCTTCGATCGTGATCGGTTGAAACCGCCGTTCCAGGGCGGGGTCTTTCTCGATGTATTTTCGGTATTCGGCGATCGTCGTTGCCCCGATGCAGCGCAGCGCGCCCCGCGCCAATGCCGGCTTCATGATGTTGGCGGCATCCATGTTGCCGCCGCTATCGCCCGCGCCGATCAGTCCGTGAATTTCGTCGATGAACAGAATGACATCGGTCGCTTGGGCCAGTTCGGCGAGCAGCGCCGTCATTCGCTCTTCGAACTCGCCGCGATGTTTGGAGCCGGAGACGAGATCGGCGATTTGAATCTGCACAATGCGCTGGCCGGCCAGCGATTTGCCTTGTGCGATTCGCCACGCGAGCCCCTCGATGATGGCCGTTTTCCCAACGCCCGGTTCGCCGATCAGCAGAGGATTGTTCTTCGTCGCACGGCTCAGCGAGCGCACCATTTGCAATAACTCTTCCCGCCGTCCAATGCACGGGTTCAGTTTGCCATCGCGCGCCAGTTGCGTGAGATCGCGGCCGAACTCCGCGAGCAGCGGCGTTGCGCCTGCGGCCTTCGCGCCGGCGGTCACACCGACTTTTGCAAGTACGCCGGCAAGTTCCTCGACAAGTACGGGCAACAGATGCGCAATCGACCAATCGCCGCCCGCGGCGGCCTCGGCTCGTTGAAAGACGCGCCGTGTGGCGTCGGAACGGGAGATGTCCTCGCGGTTGGTTTCGGCATTGGGGCCTCGCCCCGCCGCCGCGCGCAGCTTTCGTCGCAAAGCGGCCGGATTGGCAAACTCCGCCGTGACGGCTTTCCACTCGGAAGTCAGTTGCTGCAACGCCGCGTCTTGCAGGCCGAGGCGGCCTTGCATTTCCGGCCTGAGAATTTTATCGAGTGAGCACACACCGATCAGCAGGTGGATGGGCTCGATCTTTTCACTGCCCGATTGCCCCGCTTCAAACGCGGCAAGTTGCCATGCGAAACGAACACCTATCGAAATCTCCGCCATCCACTCCGCCTTTCCGTTCTAGTGAAGGCGATTATAGTCGAACTGGCGGCCGTGTTCGACGTTCTGTCTTGCCGGAGTTGGCGAAGCCCAAGGTGTAGGCGAGTCGACAAGAAGCTCCCGCGCGGCTTGCGCAGGCGTTCTCTTCGGCGGTAGCTCCTCATGCACGATTCGCTCCAGACGCTGACTCGATTGCCGCCCGTCCAGTATCCATGACACCGTTGCAATGAGTGCGCTCCATTCTATCGGCGCAAACGGATCAGGCAAAGCGTCTGCTACGATCTTCTAATCGCTTCGCAAAACCATGTGAACCCGCGTCTTTATGTGGACGCGGATTTCAATCCGACTCTCCACGCGCGTCTCATTCGTCTGTCCTACCCCTTCACCCGCATGAGCAACATCCGCACGCGTTGGGAATTTCCGCATGTCCTCAATGCGCTCGGCCTCAAGAATGAAGGGGTCGAAGTCGGAGTTCTACGCGGCAACTTCAGCGACTACATCCTTCGCACGTGGAAAGGCCGAAAGTTGTACAGCGTCGATCCCTTCCGCAGCTTTCCGGATAGCGGTTACGTCGACATCAACCACTTCGACGATCCAACGTACGAAGAGATGTTCCAGGTCACATCCAAACGTCTTTCGAAATACGGCGGGCGCAGCGAGATGGTTCGCCAAGCTTCTCCCTCCGCCGCGAGCCACTTCACCGACGGCCAACTGGATTTTGTCTACATCGATGCGCAACACCACTACGAAGCCGTACGAGACGACCTGGCCGCCTGGTGGCCCAAGATCAAGCGCGGTGGCATTCTCGGCGGTCACGATTATCTTGACGCCGTCAACGGAGCCGGCGTTTTTGGAGTGAAAACCGCCGTCACCGAATTCACCGCGAAGCTCGGCTTCGCACCCGTCATCTCGCAAGAAGCCGAATGGCGTTCCTACTTCATCCGCAAGCCCTAGCGCTCTCTATAATGGAGGTTCCATGTCCTCCTCTCTTCCCGCCATTCAAAGCTGGGTCGACGCCAACTCCCAGCGCCTGCTCGACGAACTGTTCGCGCTCATTCGCATCCCCAGCGTGTCGACGTTGCCCGAGCACAAGGACGACGTTGCCCGCGCCGCACAGTTCACCGCCGATGCGCTGCGGCAAGCGGGCATGGAGAACGTCGAAATCATTCCGACCGATCGCCATCCGCTGATCTATGCCGACTGGCTGCACGCGCCCGGCAAGCCGACCGTGCTCTGCTACGGCCACTACGATGTCCAGCCGCCCGATCCACTTGAACTCTGGCATACGCCTCCGTTCGAGCCCACGGTTCGCAACGGCAATATCTACGCGCGCGGCGCCGTCGACGACAAGGGCCAGATGTACATGCACATCAAGGCCATCGAAGCGTTGAAGTCGCTCACCGGCACACTCCCGCTGAATATCAAGTTCCTTATCGAAGGCGAAGAAGAAATCGGCGGCGCGTCGATTGCCAAGTATGTCCCCGAGCACAAAGAAAAGTTGAAGGCGGATGTCGCTCTCGTCTCCGACACCGCGCTTTACGCCGATGGCATACCGACGCTGTGCATCGGTCTCCGCGGCCTTGTCTACATGGAGGTCGAAGCCACCGGGCCCGCCCGCGATCTGCACTCGGGTCTCTACGGCGGCGCCGCGCCGAACGCAGTCTTCGGCCTGATCGAACTTCTCGCGAAAGCCAAGAACGCCGATGGCGTCATTCAGATTCCCGGCTTCTACAACGGCGTCGCCGAACCCGCGCCCGCCGAACTCGAAAGCTGGTCGAGTCTTCCATTTAACGCCGATGAGTACCGCGACAACGAAGTCGGATCAACGGCGATCACCGGCGAGCCTGGCCGCTCCGTCTTCGAAAAGACGTGGTCGCGGCCGACGCTCGAAGTGCACGGTATCGCCGGAGGGTTCACCGGCGCTGGGTCGAAGACCGTCATCCCCGCCAAGGCGCTCGCGAAAGTCAGCTTCCGTCTTGTGCCGAATCAGGATCCGGCAGCGATCGTCGCGCTGATTAAGGAGTGGGTCGCCGACAACGCGCCCACGGGCATCCAATGCGAAGTCCGTGTTCTTGGCGCAAGCCCCGGATTGATCGTTAATCCCGATCATCCCGCCATCGCCGTCGCCGCCGATGTCTTTGCCGAATCGCTTGGACGCAAGACCGTCTTCATCCGCAGCGGCGGCTCGATTCCAATTGTCGGCGATTTCGCCCGCCATCTCGGCATTCCAACCATTCTGATGGGTTTTGGTTTGCCTGACGACGGACTGCATTCGCCCAACGAGAAGTTCAAACTGGCCAACTACTACCAAGGCATTTCCACGGTCGCCTATTTCCTCGCCCGTTACGGAGGCTGATGCCATCCACCACCACGTCATCGGAAAACGTTGCGCGCTCGGCCGGCATTACATCGGCCGCGGTTTTCTTGAGCCGCATAACGGGTTTGGCGCGCGAGATCGCACTCGCCCGCCTCTTCGGCGCGGGTGGCG
>VFZQ01000051.1 GCA_016871135.1 Acidobacteriota bacterium
GTTCATGATCATCGGCGCGGGGATGCTGCTTGGCTGCCTGGGGCTGACGCTGTGGGTGAATACGCGATCGACAGCCGCGCCGACCGCGCCTCCCGATAAACCGCTGGGAGCCGAGGACGGTTTCGCCTTGTTGCTGAAGGATCGCTATTTGCTCTTCATCGCGTTCACGGTGCTGCTGCTCAATCTGGTGAACTCGTCGGGCGAGTACATGGTCAGTAAACTGGTTACGCAAGAGGCCGAGCGCGTCGCCGGCGCGGGCGCTGAATTCGCCAAAGCACGGCGGGCATTCGTCGGCTCGTTCTACGGCGACTACTTTGCCTGGGTCAATCTGCTGGGCTTTTTGTTTCAAACATTTCTGGTCTCGCGTTTGTTCCGGTATGTCAATGTGACCGGTGCGCTGTTCATGCTGCCGCTCATTTCGCTGACCGGCTATTCGATCTTGGCCATCGCGCCGGTGCTGAGCCTGGTGCGTGTCGCCAAGATATTCGAAAACGCGACCGACTACTCGGTCAACAACACCACGCGCAACGCGCTTTTCCTGCGCACCTCCCGCGAAGCCAAGTACAAGGCCAAAGCGGCCATCGACACGTTCTTCATGCGGGGCGGCGATGTGGCCGCCGCGGGCGCGGTCTTCCTGGTCACACAACAATGGAAGCTGGAACTCGGGCAGTTCGCGACGATCGTTGTCGGTATGGTGCTGGTTTGGCTCTACATCTGCTGGCGTTTGAAGGCGCTGTATGCGGAGCGGAAAGAGGCATAGGCGAGCGCTCTGGCATAATCGAGCTAGGGTTAGCTGTGCCGACACCACTCAAACTGATCGCAATCGGGAACGCTGCCGGTGTAATTCTTCCGGATGAAATGCTCGCGCGGCTCCAGGTCGAAAGGGGCGATTCCCTTTTCGCGGTCGAGACGCCCGGCGGTTATTTACTCACCCCTTACGATTCCTGTTCCGCGCAGCAGCTTGAAGTTGGTAGGCGATTCATGAAAGAGTACCCGGTTACGTTTCGTGAGTTAGCAGGGGCGGATCTGGACTAACCAGCGGAGTTCGTAAACGTGTTGAGCCTTCGCGAACGGGAGCGAGTCCTTTGGGTACGGCTTGTTGGGAGCGAAGCGTCGGGGGGGCACGGTCGGAAAGCGCGCGCGTCACAATTTCCTGGGCGATTGCGCCCGTGCGCGTGAGGTTATACATTCAATAGGAAACTTCCATGAAGCTCCTCCTATTTCTCGCCACCGCCGCTCTTGCCATCGCCGGCCCTTGCGCCGACCTCACAAAGAAGTCCTTTGGCAAAGAAGTCACGATCGACTCAGCCACCGAAGTGGCCGCCTCCGATAAACTGCCCGCGCATTGCGATGTACGCGGCGTGATCTGGCCGGAAGCGAAGTTCGTCGTCAAGCTGCCCGCCGCGTGGAACGACCGTTTCCAGATGGTCGGCAACGGCGGCACAGCAGGCGTCATCAGCATGGGTCAGGTCGATGCCGCGCTGCGCAAGGGCTTCGCCGCCGCGTCGACCGACACCGGTCATGACGCGGCGAAGGAACCGCTCGCCACGTTCGCGTACGTCACGCCCGAAAATCCGAACGGCCATCGCAAGCTGCTCGACTTCGCGTATCTCTCGGTGCACAACACCGCCGTTCTCGCCAAGCAGATCATCAAGAGCCACTACGGCAGGGCGCAGAAGTACTCGTATTGGGTCGGCTGCTCCACCGGCGGCCGGCAGGGCATGCAGGAAGCGCAGCGGTATCCGGAAGACTTCGACGGCCTCGTCATCGGCGCGCCCGGCATGTTTCTCACCGGCAACGTGATGCGCCGCATCTGGGTTGGCCAAGCGCAGATGGGCGACGCCGCGCTTCCGGTCGAAAAGCTTCCGCTGCTAAACAAACTTGTGTACGCCAAGTGCGATAACTCCGACGGCCTCGCCGATGGCGTCATCGACGACCCGCGACGCTGCGACTTCCAACCCGCGCGCGATCTGCCGAAATGCAAAGGCTCCGACAACACCGACTGTTTCACGGCACTGCAGATCGCAGGCATCGCGAAGATCTACGGCGGCGTGCGCAACAGCAAAGGACAAGTGCTTTTCCCCGGCGAACCGGTTGGCAGCGAAGCGGTGTGGGCGGAAAATTTGGTGGGTCCGAGCAAGCTCGTGTTGCCTCGCGCCGAGAGCCAGATGAAGTTCTACGCGCTCGATCCCCCGCCCGGCCCCGACTGGAGCTACAAGCAGTTCGACTTCGACAAAGATCCGGCGCGGCTGGCGAAAGCGGCGAAGATCATGAACCCGTTGAATCACGATCTAGCTCCGCTCAAGAAGCGCGGCGGCAAGATCATTCAGTGGTCCGGATGGGCCGACCAGCAGGTCAATCCCCTGCCCGGCATCACCTACTACGAAACGGTCAGCAAGAAAATGGGCGACGCCACTACGCGCGATTTCTACCGCTTGTTCATGGTACCCGGCATGTTTCATTGCAGCGGCGGGCCGGGCTGCGGCAGCGTCGATTGGCTGGCGGCATTAATGGATTGGGTGGAAAAAGGTGTCGCGCCGAATCAGTTGGTCGGCGCGCATTTGGAGAAGGGCCAGCCCACGCGCACTCGGCCGTTGTGCCCGTATCCGCAGGTGGCGAAGTATCGCGGCACGGGCAGCATCGACGACGCGGCGAATTTCGAATGCCGCATGCCGTAGCGAGACTTGATATGATGCGGCACATGACGAAACGAGAATTTCTTGCGGCCGGACTCGGCGCGGGCGTCTTGCTCGCACAACGCGGCGGCACGGTTTCCAAACGCAAGGCGCGGACGAAGAAACTCTTTAAAGCGCCCGACGGTTTTCCGAACGGCATGGCGGCGACGCCGGAAGGTCTATGGATCGCGGAGCAAAAACTCTCCGGCGCGCAGGCGAATCAGTACGGCATGCAGGATCCAAAGTCGCTGACCGAGATGGCGTGGCTGGTCGATTGGAACGGCAAGGTGCTGAAGTCGGTGGCGACGCCGTCGCGCAATACAAGCGGCATGGCGGTCGGCGGCGGGTATGTGTGGATGGTCGCGAACGCGCCGCCGCAAGGCGTGTTTCAGGTCGACATGAATTCGAAGCTCATCAGCCATCATCAGATTCCGCTCGGCCCCGCCAACGACGGCGGCGGCTGCCATGGCGCGCAATGGGACGACGGCAAGCTGTGGATCTCGGCCCTGCGGTTGCGCGCCAACATTCGCGTCGACGTCAAGACGTGGACGCCCGAGTTCATCATCCCGTTCTATCAGGCGCCCGACCGCGTTCGGTATCACGACATCACCATCGACAACGGCAGCATGTGGCAGGTCGTCGGCAACGATTGCAAAGCGTGGAAGGACTACCGCCCCGCGCTGGTGCGCTACGACATGGCCACGGGCCGCCCGGTCGAAGTGGTCGATTTCGTCGATGGGTCGTGCGATCCGCACGGATTGGCGATAAAGGACGGGCGGCTGATCAGCTGCGACGCGGGCATTCATCCGGGTTGGGCGAATCGCGACAGCCCGACGGCGGGTTGGATTTTTGAGATCGAGTTTGTGTAGGGCTACCTGAGTTCCACGCGCCCCTTTGGGCAATCGATCACGGCAATCAGCGCGGCCGCGTTTCCGGGCATCACGGACACGGAGAGACCCATGGCATCAAGTTGCCGCGTCACTTCGGAAGCGTGTGGGTGCGCGCCGCGCAAGGACACCAGCGTCGCTCCGCGCGCCGCCGATGCCGACGGGTGCGGCGATGTTCCCCAATCGATGAAAAACGGCACCGGCGGTTCGACGCCCGGTCCCGTGCGTTGCCACGACAACGCAACTCCGTCGGGCCGCTGCCGCCGGCCTTGGCGTACATCGCCAACACTGACACGCTCGGCCCGCGCCGCGCGCACCAGTGCATCCAGTTCACTCGCTTTCGCGGCCCATGTGTAGAGCTTCGAGGAGTTCAATTCGTCAATACGGAATGGCCGCGGTTCGGCGGGCTTGGGCTGATCGGGATCGGGCCCAATAATTTCCAGGTAGGACGACGGCCCCAGCGCCACCAGCGCATTGCGAGTACCAACTCCCGGATGCGCGCCGCCCGGCGTCGCGCGTACACCGAGCAGCGCTTCAATTTCGGCGATGCCGCGCGCCAGGTCCGGCGTCGCGTAGACCAGATGATCGACGCGATCCAACACATCCGCATTTTCAAACTTCACAAAGCCCCAATGTTCCGGCACGTGCATATCGATCAACCCCTGCGGCGACCACACCCAATTGTCTTCCTTCGTGTCCGGCAATTTCACGTACTTGCCATCGCGAATGTCGACGCGCCATTCGACGCGCGAGAAATTCACGCGCCATGACTCGCCCGTTTTCGGTCGGCGCACGGGCGCGCGAGAAGCAAACGCCGTCCACGGAATCGCGATCTCCACGGACCACCCTCGATCGGTATCCCGCGCGTCGTTCAAGGTGCCGTCGATGTGCACCGCGGTTAGCAACCCCGGCATCTCCCAACTGTTGTCGGCCTTGCCCTGCTTCTTGTACGGCCTGGCCAGAAACAGGTCCCAGCCCGTGTTCAGCGCGTTGATTTCGAACTCGAAGTAGTTCAATCCGTCGCCAGAGGGGTTCAGAAAAATCTCGAAGTCGTTATCGCGAAAGATCACGGCGTCATGTTGCGCGAGCGTGCCCCACACATGCGGCTCTTCCATCTCCGCGCCGAAGTAGAAGTAGGTGTCATCCCAGGTCATCTTCGCGCGCGTTCGAAACCGAGGCTTCGGCTTGCGGTCGCCTTCGATATCGACAAACTCCGCCGTCCACGCCGCCGCTCGCCACGCGGCGTCGTCGAGTCTGCCGTCAACCCGCACCGGTCCCACAGCCCGCTTGCATACGTAAGAAAGCGGCTCGGCCTGTGCGCCGATAACCGCCAGGAAAAGCAGGGTTCGCATTCTTTATAACTTACCGTGATATGGCCAAGCCGACGATCACACACTTCGCGGCGAGTCGTCGAGGACATCCGGCCCTACCTGAAGCGAATTAGTCGATCTGCCAGACCGTTGTCGTTCCGCTGACTTCATTCGCGACGACGATGAGCGGCTTTCCGTTGGGACTGTCCTGGGCGCGGATGAACGCGATCCCTTCCGGTCCGAGGTCGCCGGCGGCGACGGAGTTGTTGGCGGCGGTGATGTCGCGGTTCCAAACCATGCCCACGTACTGCGGAGCGGCGGGGATCGTCAAGTCGTAGATCATGATGTTGCTCGACCTTTCGTTCGCGACGAATGCGTAATTTCTGCCGCGGACCTCACCGATAGCCAGGGCTTCCGGCTCGGGCCCTTTGTCGTCGCTGCGCGAGTCGACGATATTATCGGTGTGGGAGACATTGAAGGCTGCGGGCCGGTCAAGGAAGGTGAAGACCTCCAGTTGGTTATGACTGTCCCAAACTTGAGCAACGTCAGCCGACCACACCGAGATCGAACGAGCGCCGAAGGAGTAGAGGAAATCGTAATCGCCGTCACCGTCAATGTCGCCCGAGGCGGTGGAAACGTTGAGGCGACCGAGCATTTCCGGACGCTGCAATTCGGCGGCATTGGGGTAATTGGTTGGATCGAGACGCAGGGTCGAAACGCGGGCAGCTTCCAAGTACGTTCCCCACTCGCGTGCGTCGCCTTCGTTGGCGGTCACCAAATACAGACGGTTGTCGGGCGCGACGAACGAAGCGATTGTGTCGGGCTGGTACATGCCCCAAACGGTCCAAGGGTACACGCCAGGCCCATCGCTGTCGCTCACATCGAGATCGTTCCCGGCGCGCCAGTGCTCCTTCACGCCGAGTGCGGCGATCCGGGTAAAAGCGCCTGCCTCGATATCGAGTACGCCGATGGCGTTGTTCTCTTGTAGGGTCACGTACGCGGTCTTCGAATCGGGAGAGACGGTAATGTACTCTGGCTCCAGATCCTGGGCGACACTTGCGTTCGGACCAAAGATTCGAACCCCGGGTTCGAGCGATTGCCGCGTAAAGCTGCGGAAGCCGGCGGTGCGCACATTGGCCTGGGTCAGGTTGCGAACGCCGCCGCTGATATCGATGATACTGACGCTTCCTTCCGGGTCGGTTTTGTAGTCGTCGGAGGGCTCGGCTTCGTTCGCAACGAGGACCTTGCGCCCATCGTGAGTAAAGGTCAACATGTCCGGAAGCGGCCCGACCTTTACCGCCCCAAGCAATCTTCCCTCGGTATCGAAGAATACACAGGAACCGGGGTCCGTCTTCGGATCGGCCTCGACAGGACGGCCACGACGCCGTTCTTGACGGCGACACTGTTCGCCGCACGGCCCTGCTCGGGCGTGAACGTCAGCCTAGTGATGCGGCGCATGTCCGCGGGATTCTTCATGTCGAGCACGTCAATTGTGCGGTCCCCTCCGTTGACGACGAACAGACGCTGTGTCGCCGGATCGTGCGCGACAATTTCAGCGGCGCCTTGATTGTACGAGCCAGTGCGGTACGTACCAAGGACGCTTAGTTTCGGATGCTGGACCTGAGTTTGCGAAAACCCAAGTGCGATAGACAAAAGGAAAGGAATCGCTAGCCGACTGTTAATACGCAACATGCTGCGTATTCTATATGAATCCTTGAAGCAAAGGAGAATCCGGTGCACCACAGCTAAGGAAGGAGTTCCGTCTGCCCTTAGACAGCACGGTCTCGCACCTTTTCATCCTCGCTACTCTCAGCTTTGCAAAAGCTGAGACTACTGTTCACAGAAGTTTGAAATTTATATTTCCCTTATTATCAGCCACTTGCGGACACGGCCCCGCAAAAAGCTTGGAGCGCGCATGGTAGTATAAAAATAGGAAACGGCCCTTTGACGCTTACCGCGCCAAAGGGCCGTTTCGATTGCGAGAGCGTTACTTTCCGAAGTAGCCTTCGTCCACCGAGATCACGTTGACCTTCTTGATCGACTCGATCTCTTTCTTAGCGAGGTCGGGCCGCAGCGCCTTTTCGATCTCGCCTTTCATGTCCGCCATCGACTTCGCACTGCGGCTGTCGACGACGATGAGATGATAACCAAACGCCGAACGCACCGGATCGCCGACCTTGCCGATCGATTGCGCGAACGCGGCCGTTTCGAATTCGGGCACCATCTGGCCCCGCCCGAACTGGCCCAGATCGCCGCCTTGCGCGCCGGTTCCAGTATCGTCGGACTCGGTCTTGGCGAGCGCGGCGAAATCACCGCCGCCTTCGAGCTTCTTCTTGATCTCGGTCGCCTTGGCGAGCGCTTCCGAATCCGATAGTTCCTTCTGCCCTTCGCGCACGGGTACGCGCGAGCCGGTGAAACGGATCAGGATGTGTTTCGCCTTCACCTGCTCGTATTCGCCTTTGTGCGCGTCGTAGTAGGTTTGCATGGCGGCATCGTCGATTTTGACTTCGTTCTGCAATTCGCGAAACAGAATGCTGGCGAGCGCCTGATCAAGCTGGAACGCCAGCTGTGCCTTGACGGCGGGCGTCTGGTCGATTTTCCGCTTGCGAGCCTCTTCGGCCATCAGGCGAAGTTCGGCGTATTGCTCGGCGACCTTACGTTTATTGGGGCCGTTCGCTTCGGATTGAATCTGCGGCGGCAGCGCGGAGAGGAAGTCTTCGTACTCTTTCTTGGTCACCTTCAAGGAGCCGATGTTGAGAACAATGGCGTCGGCGCCGGAGGCTACCGCGGCCGGCGCGGGTGTTGCGGCTGGTTTGGGGGCGGCGACCGGTTTTGCGGCCGGCGCGGCCGCCGGTTTCGGCGCCGCCACGGTAACTTTCGGCTTCGCCGGCGCGGCCGGCTTCGGGGGTGGCGTCTGCCCGCTCACGGCAATCGAGACAAAGGACGCGAGACTGCTCGCGCCGAGTAGAGAAATACGATTCATTCAGAGACCTTTTATCAGGATAACGCGAATCTCCCGGACACCGGGGTAAACTAGAAAGGAAGGGCCCCAACCGGGGCCAAATTTTTTTATGGCAGAGACAAAGAAAAAGCCAGGTCCGGCGCGCCTCCGCGCGCTGATGCCGGACCTCATCGCCCTGGTGAAACCGCGCCGAGGGCAACTGTTGGCGGGCTTGGTCCTCATCATCATCAGCCGCATCGCGAGCCTCGCGCTGCCGGCGTCGAGCCGGTTTCTCATCGACGACGTGATCGGCCGCAAACAGTACGACATGCTGAATCCGCTCGTCGCCGCCGTCGTGCTGGCGACCATCGTGCAGGCAAGCTGCAGCTTCGCACTGGCGCAGATTCTGTCGAAGGCCGCGCAGCGCCTCATTACCGAGATGCGCAAAAAAATCCAAATCCACATCGGCCGTCTGCCTGTGGCGTACTTCGACACACACAAGACCGGCGAGTTGGTCTCGCGCATCATGAACGACGTCGAAGGACTGCGCAACCTCGTTGGCACGGGCCTGGTCGAATTACTCGGCGGCGTGTTGACCGCGATCCTCGCACTTGTTGTGCTTTTCTACACCAGCGCACTGTTGACCGGTCTCGCGCTTGTCATCGTAGTCGGAGTTTCCGGCGCTCTGTTCTACTTCTTCAACAAGCTGCGGCCGGTGTTCAAGGAACGCGGCAAAATTCAAGGCGAGGTGACGGGCAGGCTGCAGGAGACGCTTGGCGGCGCGCGCGTAATCAAAGGGTACCGGGCCGAAGAACGCGAGGAGGCCGTCTTCGCCAAAGGTGTCGACCGCCTGCTGGCGAATATTCTGAAATCGCTCACCGGCGTTTCGGCGATGAGCGTCTCGGCCGTCGTCATTCTCGGCTTCGTGGGCGCGATCGTCATGTGGATCGGCACCAACAAGATCATCGAGGGCACGTTGACGCTTGGTCAGTTCATCACCTTCACGGCGTTTCTCGCGTTCCTGATCGCGCCGATTTTCGGCATCGTCAGCGTTGGCTCGCAGTTGACCGAAGCGCTCGCGGGCATGGAGCGGACCAAGGAAGTGCTGTCGGAACTTCGCGAAGATCAGGACCCGGAGCGGACCATCGACATGACCGAAATCGACGGGCGCGTGGAGTTCAACGACGTCTTCTTTCAATACGAAGAGGGCAAGCCGGTCCTGCAGGATTTCAGTTTTGTCGCCGAACCTGGCACGGTGACGGCGCTGGTCGGATCATCGGGATCCGGCAAGTCGACGACGATCGGGCTGATCGCGTCGTTTGCGAAACCGCAACAGGGAACGGTGTCGATCGACGGCATCGATCTCGCCAAGGTCACCCTCGATTCCTATCGCACGCAACTCGGCGTTGTCTTGCAAGAGACATTCCTGTTCGACGGCACGATCCGCGAGAACGTGGCGTTTTCAAAACCGAACGCGACTGAGGAGCAGATCATGAACGCGATTCGCATCGCGCGCGTCGAAGAGTTCGCCGAGAAGTTTCCCGAGAGGTACGAGACCATCGTCGGCGAGCGCGGTGTGCGGCTCTCTGGCGGGCAGAAACAGCGCGTAGCGATCGCACGCGCGATTTTGGCAGATCCGCGAATTCTAATCCTCGACGAAGCGACGTCGTCACTTGATTCCGAATCGGAGATGCTGATTCAAGCCGGCCTCGCGCATCTGATGAAAGGCCGGACGACGTTCGTGATTGCGCACCGGCTGAGCACGATCCGCCGCGCCGATCAGATTTTGGTCGTCGAGAATGGCCGGATCGTCGAGCGCGGTAGTCATGAAGTGCTGCTCGAAGCCGGCGGGCGGTATGCCGATCTTTATCAGCGGCAATACGATTTGGAGAAGAACCTCTTCCTCGCGGAGGGAGAGGGAGATACGGTGGAGTAGCGGCCACAAAGAAGCGCACAGGCTGCGAAGGCACGGCCCCAAACGGGCGAGGAACTCGCCCGATGGCCAGGCCGAAGCGAGTCCGTTGCGCGCGGTTCCTCAAAAAACTCAAGCGTTATTCAATCGCTGCTCGGCATCCATCACGTTGGCCAAGATCGCATTGATCCGGCTCAAATGCCCCGGCCCCTTCGATTTCAGCCAGCTTAGAACATCGTCCTGGACGCGAAACGAAATAAGTGTCGTTTTCGACCGCAGCCGGAACGGCACCATTTGCGCGAGTTGCTCGTCGGTCAACGGAGGTATGTCGGACACGTCTATCGCCGAGTCAGGCTTCTTGGCCAATCGCGCAAGCCGGTCTCGCTGTGCCTTCGTAATCGGATTATTGAAAATACGCTCGGCGCTCACTCTTACGAGCTTTTCTGGCTGAGATGATGCGGACAATTTCTTCGCCATCGTTTTCCTCCCTATAAACATGAACAACCAACAGAATAGGCTCTAACCCGGCGGCTAGTCCAAGCGCGTGCCAACGGCGTTCGCCCGTCTCGTCGATTCGATCTTCCCGCAGCATTACGTGAGGATCCGCGAACACGAGAGCCGCCGATGCAAAATCGATTCCATGCTTGGAGAGGTTGGCTCGATTCTTGTCGGCGTCCCATTCGAATTGCATTCGTCCATACAAGTGTATATACGGGGCCTGCGGAACACAAGTCGAGCCGCGGCGGCGACCTACCGCTTCGTGAACCGCCCGTCTTTTTCGAGCGTGTACTTCTCCCCGCGCCAGTCGATCGTATTGCCGAAAAATCCAGCCACCCAAAACGCAAAACTCGCCAAATCCTGAACAATCACAAAAGGCCAAGCGCGCCGCGTCAGCGGATCGTCGAGCACCTGCTGACTCGTCGCATGCGCGGCAATCGCGCGGAGCAACAGTGTCACGATCAACGCCGGCCAGGCAAACGGCGCAAACGCCACCAACGCCAGCGCAATCGGGATTGGGTTTGTAAAGAGTTGGCCGACGTAACCCACCGGGCGCGACCGCCTTGTCGAACGGCACCACCGCAGGCGGTGAATCGCGTTCTTCAGAAATGGCTGCGAACCGATCCGGTGTTCGATCACGTAGCTCGAAAGCGCCACGCCGAGTCCCTTCGCCGCCGCATCGTGGCCTAGCACGAAATCCTCGGCAAGAAATTCCTGCAAGTACTCCCATCCACCGACCGCGTCGATTGCCTGCTTGCGCGCCGCGATCGTCGGGCCGACAGCGAACTTCATCCCCTCAAGCATCCGCGCGACGAGTATGCCACCGAGGAACTCCGTGTTCATCCCGATCGCTTCGAGCGTCGACCAAAACGACTCGCCCGGCACCGCGCGATACGGGCACGTCGTCACGGCGAGACCAGGATTGGCGAACTCGCGAGCCAGCGTCCGCAGCATGTGCGGATCGACGCGGATATCGCTGTCGCTCATCACCAGCAGGTTATGCCGTGCCTCTCGTTGCATCAGCGAAAGACTCCAGCTTTTCGCGTTCGGCCAGGGCGGCTCGCCGGTGAGAACGACGCGTGACGGCACTTGTGGATACTCGGCGGCGAGGCGCGTGACGAGCGCGTGCGCGGGATCGTCCGCTGACCGCATCGCGAACAAGATCTCGTAATGCGGATGCACCTGCGTGAAGAAACTGCGCAGGTTCTCTTCCAACCCCTCGTCAAGCCCATGCAACGGCTTCAATACCGAGATCGGCTCGCTGTTGACAGCCCCCGGAACAACCTGCCGCAGATACTTCCGCGCCGCGATCCAAGTGAGCACGCAGTACACCCACGAGCCCAGCAGCAACGCGCCGATTAACAGTGCAAAGCTATTCGCTAAGGACACGCGACGCGATCATCTGATTTATTTGTTCGCGGAATTCGGCCAGCGGCTTGACGCCCTGATCGCCATGTTTGCGGTTGCGCACCGAGACAGTTCCCTGCTCCGCTTCGCGCCCGCCGACAACCAGCATGTACGGCACCTTTTGCATCTGCGCGTCACGAATCTTGAGATTCACCTTCTCCTGCCGCGTGTCGAGATGCACGCGCACGCCGTCTGCCTCCAGCGCCTCGGCCACCTGCTTGGCGTAGTCGTTCTGCTTATCGGTGATCGGAAGTACGGACACCTGCACCGGCGCAAGCCACACTGGAAACACGCCGGCATAGTGTTCGACGAGAATGCCGAAAAAGCGCTCCACCGAGCCGAACAGCGCGCGGTGCACCATCAGCGGTTGATGTTTCTTGTTGTCCTCGCCGATGTATTCGAGATTGAAACGGCGCGGCAGCGTGAAGTCGAACTGCACGGTCGATAGCTGCCACAAACGGCCGATCGCATCGACAAGTTTGACGTCAATCTTCGGTCCGTAGAACGCGGCCTCATCGGGCACAACCTTCGCTTCGATGCCAAGTTTTTCGACCGCGCGGCGCAGCGCGTTTTCGGCCAACTGCCACTGCTCGGGCGAGCCGTCGTACTTGCCGCTCGCGCCGCCGTCCCACGTCGAAATCTCGGCTTTGTACTGCGTGAAACCGAACGTGTGGAGCGTATCCTGCGCGAACTCCAAACAACTGACGATCTCTTCTTCCACCTGCTCCGGCGTGCAGAAAATGTGCGCGTCGTCCTGCGTAAACCCACGGACACGCATCAGGCCGTGCATGGTGCCGGAGCGCTCATACCGATACACCGTGCCGAGTTCCCCGAGCCGCTGCGGCAGGTCGCGATAGCTATGCGGCTTGCGTGCATAGATCAAAATGTGGCACGGGCAGTTCATCGGCTTGAGCTGATACTCGGCGTCGTCGAGCGGCATGACCGTGAACATGTTCTCGCGATAGAAGCCAAAATGTCCCGACGTTTTCCAGAGATCCACGCGCGCCACGTGCGGCGTATAGACCAGCGAATAGCCGCGCTGCAAATACGCTTCCCGCATCCAGTCTTCGAGCGTCTTGCGGATGATGCCGCCCTTCGGATGGAAGAACACGAGCCCCGGCCCGGCGAGTTCCTGAATCGAGAACAGGTCCTGCTCCGCGCCGATCTTGCGATGATCGCGGCGCTTGGCTTCTTCGATGCGCGCCAGGTGCTCGTCCTGTTCCTTCTTGGTGAAGAACGCCGTGCCGTAGATGCGCTGCAACTGCTTGCGCTTTTCATCGCCTTTCCAATAAGCGCCGGCGATGGAGAGCAGTTTGAACGCCTTGATTTTCTTCGTCGACGGCACGTGCGGACCACGGCAGAAGTCGATGAACGCGGGGCCGAGCGTATATTCGCTGAACACTTCGTCGGCGCGCTCCTGAATGAGCTCGCACTTCATCCACATGTTGCCGTACTTCTGCAACCCTTCGTCCTTGCGAGTCGCGATGCGGTCGTAGCTCAGATCGCGCGCCTGAATCTCCCACATCTTCGCTTCGATCTTTTCGAGATCGTCGGGCGTGAACGGCGTGGGGCGGTCAAAGTCGTAATAGAAGCCGGTGTCGATCGGCGGGCCGATGCCGAGTTGCGTTTCGGGATAGAGCTCCAGGACGGCGGCCGCGAGCAGGTGCGCGGTCGAATGGCGATAGACCTCGAGCGCCTCGGGGTCTTTCGTAGTCAGCAATTGCAGCGACGAATCGCCCTCGAAGGGACGGGTGAGATCCCACAAAACGCCGTTGACACGCGAGACGATTGACGCGTCGGCGAGGCGTTCGGAGATCGATTGGGCGACGTCAAGCGGACGCGCGCCCTGAGGGACGGTTTTGCTGCTGCCGTCCGGCAGAGTGATGACGAAACTGCTCATGGGATTGGGAAAAAAGTGAGGGAAAGACGAATCGTTTTCGCCTTGAGGCTCATCGACTAGTATATGATGGCCGCGATTACGACGAGCATGCCGGGCTTTGTGCCCTCGCGTTGCTATAGTAGTCGGGATAAGGCGAAGATGATAGCGGGTTTTGACGAAGCGGTACTTGTGGAGCGGGCCAAAGCCGGCGACGACGATGCGTTCACGGCGCTGGTTCAGCAATACGACCGGA
>VFZQ01000052.1 GCA_016871135.1 Acidobacteriota bacterium
ATCCTACAAACGACGAGTTGTAACGGTGGATGTACTTGCCCGTGCGCGGGTCGACCATTTGCGCGGTACCGGTCTTGCCGCCGACGGTGTAGCCTTTGATGCGTGCGGTCTTGCCGGTTCCGGCAAGCACGGTCTGCTCCAGCATGCGCCGGAGTTCGATAGCGGTTTCGGGTTTGATGCGCTGTTCGCCGCGCTCGACGGTGACCGGCTCCATGGCGTGGCCGGGGAGCTGGCGCGCTTTGACGATGCGCGGTTTCACCAGCACGCCGTTGTTGGCGATGATGCCGAACGCCTGTGCGAGCTGGAGCGGCGTCGACATGAACTCGTGGCCCATCGCGATCGACCCCATCGACGACGCGGTCCAGTCACGCACCGGATGCACCTGGCCGGCCGATTCACCGGGCAGCGGCAACCCGACGCGCTCGCCGAAGCCGAACTTCGACAGGTACTCGGCCATGTTGTCGTTGCCGACGGTGAGCCCCATGTTAATGGCGCCAATGTTGCTCGACTTGGCGATGACCATGGTCATCGGCAGCGCCGAGTAGGGATCGTGATCGTGAATGACGCGGCCCGCGAGCCGTATGACACCGTTACCGCAGGCGATGATCGTGTCGGGGCGGAGGCGCGTGGTTTCGAGCGCGGCCGCGGCGGTGACTGCCTTAAACACCGACCCGGGTTCGAAAGGCGCCGAAACGGTGAGGTTCATGCGGCGCAGCATGTCGGCCTCGTCGTTCACTTTGTCGCGTGGGTCGTAGAAAGGGTAGCTCGCCATGGCGAGAATGTCGCCGGTTTTCGGATTCAGGACAACAATGGTGCCGGAAGGCACTCTTTCTTTCTCGATGGCATTCCGCAGCGCGGTTTCGGCGGCTTGTTGAATGGCTTCATCGATGGTGACGCGAACGCTGAGACCGGGTTCGGGTTTCTCTTGATTGACGATTTCTCCGAAGTAGTCGCGATTGCGCGCGTCGCGGAGCATGCGCATCTTACCAGGTACGCCGCGCAGTTCCTCTTCCAGGCCGCGTTCGATACCGGCGTCGCCGTGGCCGTCGTGATTGACCCAGCCGACTACGTGCGCGGCGAGTTGGCCTTTCGGATATTCGCGGCGATAAGCGTCTTCAAACGTAAAGACGTCGAGCTTGCTGCGGCGGAGACGCGCGATCTCTTCGGCCGTAGCGTCTTCGCGCAGCACCAGATAGCCTTTCCGCATCGCGCGCGCTTCAGCGATCTCCTTCGACAGCGCGGCGGAATCCACGCCAAGCAACTGTTCGATAACGGCGACAACGAAGGCTTCACCTTCTTCGGGAATCCGCAATGGGTTAATCACCACGCGCTTCACCGGCACGCTGATGGCGAGCGGGCCGCCGCCTTCGCCACCGCTATACACCGTGCCTCGCGGCGCCTGTAGCTCGACCACATGCTCCTGCTGTTTTTGCGCGTGCTGCCGAAGCGTGGGATGATCGACGACTTGTAGCTGGATCAGACGGAAAACCAAAACGCCTCCCCAGAACAACGAAGACCACGCCACGAGGGCAAGCCGCTTTTGCGTGCGCGGCTCAACCGTCGTTTCCATACGTGCTCCTTTCTTGCGTGTAGTTTTGGGGGAGGTATTACTGGGTTTCGGTCATGCGGCAGCTGGGAAATCGCTGCCCGTGGCGGAGAGGCATCGGGGGAGGTGTTGCCCCTTCGCCACGGGCGGCGCCGCTTGGCTCGCCGCGGAAACTTGGATTACTACTTGCTCTTGCGGTTCAAGGCCACCGCGCCCGAGCGTTGATCGTTTAACACGACCATGTTGTCTGGCGAGGGATCTATGAACTTCTGGTTCTTCGCCGCGCGGGCGAGGGCGTCGAGGCTCGTCAACTCGGCTTCGCGCGCGCTAAGCTTGGCAAACTCGGTTTCCATCGCGGCGGTTTGCCGGTTCATTTCGGTGAGCGTGTAGCCGGCAAGGTAGCTGTTGGCGGCCGGGACGATCAACCCGATCATCACTAGCGCGCCCAAACACGCCATCGAGAGTGTCTTTACGGCGGCACCGGTCACCCGGGGATCGTGCTCCCGAACGACGCGTGTGTTGTCGATCCGCTTCGTGAAGACGTGGATTTCTTCGTTCGGCAGCGGACGCAGCCGGAAGCCGTCCCGCTGTGCGTTGCGCGCATCGCGCAGCGCCGTGGCGGCTGTTTTTTCAAAAATCCATGCCAAAGTAGCCATGGTTACTCTCTCCCCCAGCGCCGAGGCGCCAGTCTTACGATTCGCCAGATGTTCCTGAAATTTCGAGCACCCGCATTCTGGCGCTGCGGCTCGCTCGATTCCTCCGGACCTCCTCCGCCGAGGGTGTCCATACGTGTTTGTTGATCAACACAGCCTTGCCTTGTTTGGCAAGCTTTTTCGTTTCGGTCTTCGAGATCAGATCTTCGCCCCCGTGAAAGGCGATCAGCGCCACTCGTCCGCCGGGCCTTACAAGCCGCGGCAACGACGCGATCAGCGTGGCGATCTCTTCGTACTCCCGATTCACTGCGATCCGAAGTGCGAGCGCACTGAGTGTGGCCGGATGCAGTTTCCCGGTCCTGGGCACGGCCGCTGTGATAACATCGGCAAATCGTTCGATGCTGTGCAGCGGTCGCGCCCTGACCAGCGCTCTGGCTATATGGCGGCTCCCCCTTTCTCCTGTGGTGTAGATCAAATTCGCAAGGTCTGTTTCCGAGAGTGTGTTCACGAAGTCGGCCGCGGTCGGCGAGTCCGAGGTTCTGTCGAGCCTCATATCGAGCGGGCCGCCACTCATCAGAGAAAAGCCGCGCTCGCCGCTTGTGAAATGCATCATGCTGGTTCCGAAGTCGGCCAGCAGCGCATCGACAGGCAGATGAGGCGCTAACTTTCCTGGTAGTTCGGAAAATCTCGAATGTGTGAATGTCATTCGATCCGCAAACGCGGCGCAGTTGGCCTTGGCCAACGCGAGCGATTCCGGATCGGCGTCGCAGGCAAATACGTGTCCATCCGCGCCGACGGCCTCGGCCAGCAGTCGCGAATGTCCTCCCAATCCCGTTGTCCCGTCGATCACACGATAGCCGGGCCGAAGCGAGAGCGCTTCGAGCGTTTCCGACGGCATGACTGGAATATGTTCCATGCATCGCCTTATCGCATCCCAGCTCGAGTCAGTTTCTGTATTGCATCCGGAACCGCCTGCGCCGCCGCTACGAGCAACGCTTGATGGTCTGTTTTCCGGTACACGTGAATAACGCCCCGCTTACCCGTGCCCACCACCAGATCCCCGAGCAATTCCATCCTGGCGCGCAGTTCGGCCTTGATGAGAACCCGCCCGCTTGTATCGGGCGTGCTCAGTACACCGTAGTAGTCCGCATTGGTCAGCAACGCATCGACCTCCGCCGCAAGCTCCAACTGTTGTTCAAAAAGCGCCAGATTGTATCGCCAGATCGATTCCGGATAAATCCGAATGGTCGACGCAGAGTCCAAACTAGTGCAAAATACTCTTGTGTCCTTCAAATCGTGTGCGATGAAGTGCAGCCATTCACTTGGCAGACGAATTCTCCCCTTCTCGTCGCAGCGCGTCTCGAAAGAACCGAGCGGCTGACGAGCTGCGGTGTTCTGCAAAATGTCAAGAATCGAATCTGCCACGGAGCGACACTTTCCGCCACCAGACAATCATAAATCTCTCTTGCCCTTGGCGCAAGAGTTTTTGTTTCTTTTTGACCCGCTAAATTGCTGTCAGAACACATCTTACGGGCGCCTTCAGGCGAATACAAGGCGAAAATTCGCGACACGGGTGTAGTTCTGCTACCCTGGAAGGAGTGAACCACTTGCACTCGTTGTACGATCTCGACCCTGGTCCCGATTGCCCGGAAGTCGTTCGGGTGATCATTGAAATCCCGAAAAACTCAACGAACAAGGTCGAATACGACGGAAAACTGGGTGTGTTCCGTCTCGACCGGGCCTTGTACTCGCCGATGCATTATCCAGGCGACTATGGTTTCGTGCCCGGCACGATGGCGGGCGACGGCGACCCGATCGATGTGCTGGTTCTAGTCTCGGAGCCGAGTTTCACCGGATGCCTGATTGAATGCCGGCCGGTGGGCATATTGAAGATGGCGGACGACAAGGGCGTCGACGAGAAGATTCTCGCCGTGCCCGTCCGGAATCCGCGCTACGATCAGATCCACACATTGGATCAGATCTTCCCGCACGTAAGGCGCGAGGTCGAGTACTTCTTCAGCATCTACAAAGAGCTACAGGGTGTCGTGCCGAAGATGGAAGGTTGGGAAGGCCCGCCCGAAGCGCGAAAGGCGATTATCGAAAGCCGGGCGCGGTACCTGAAGTTGAAAAGCGAGGCTGAGCCGGAGTAGGCCCGTGATTACGGCTCGAAAGTGGACAGTACGGGGACGGGTGCAGGGGGTTGGATTTCGCTACTTCGCTCGATTGCAGGCAGAACGCCTGAGTCTCACCGGCTGGATTGAGAATAAGCCAGACGGCTCGGTCGAAGCGTTCGCACAGGGCGTAATGGAAGATGTCGACCGGATGGAAGCGGCTTTGTGGAAAGGCCCGCGCCAAGCCGACGTCCGAAAGGTAGAAGCGTTCGACGCGCCCGCCGATTCCGGTTCGTTTGAATTCGAAATCCGATAGGGCTAGAACGTGTAGGCGACGCCGATTAGCGGCGACACACGGTCGCGCAAGCCAGCGTCATTCAGAGCGAATAAGAGGTTGAACGAGACGAGCAGTTCGCGAACAGGATTGACCTTGAAACCGGCGGCAAGAGCGTGCTGATTCACGCGCGCATCGCGAACGGTAGATTGATCGAACCTGGCGCCATTGAACGCCGCGAACTGCGTTCGTTCGACTCTCTTGCCCTGGATTTGCTGGACGCCGAGATAGTCCATCGCCAACGTGAACTTCGGGGTCAGACCGAGGTCGAAGCCGGCGGCGTACTGCAACTGGTCGCTGAGGTTTCCGGTTGTTGCGGTAACGACGTTGCCGGCCAGATAGGACTTACCATTCCACTGATATGCGAAGTTGACGTGGGGAGAGAAGTTACCCTTCCGGCCCGAGATCGCGACGAAGGGGCGGGCGCCGTAGGTGCCGCTGCCGAGCAGATTGAACTCGTCGCCAGTCGGCATGCGAGCGTCAAAGCCGACGGCCACGCCCGCGTTTTTGAACCGCAAGGCTGTCGCTTTCAAACGCACGGTCACATCGCCGATTCCCTGCGCCGTGCCGGAGGCCGAAAACTGGGCCCGGCTGCGGTCGCCGATGTTGGTATCGAAGAAGTGTACCGAAGCGTCCGTTCCGGTACCGATGCGCTGGATTTGCGCATCGCTTAACGCCTCGATACTGGCGGTCACCATGGGAAGCGCCACGGACACGTCCACACGGTCGTGCAATCCGTAGGTAAAGTAGGCGACGGTTTGCCCGACTTGAATATCCAATTGGGTTTGCGTAGTGATGATGTCGCGCTGGAAAACGATGTTCGCGGCAGGCTGATGCTCGAACACAGCGCTCAGCTTTTTCATGTCGATACCATCGATGTGATCGAAATTGTAGTGTTGGTAGGCGACGCCGGCGAAGAATTTGTTCTTGCCGATCGTTTCGGCGCGCTCGGCGAAGATTGGCCCGAAGCTCTGACCAGTGTGGGTGTAGACGCCGAGAGTTGTGTCAAAGCTATACAGAAAACCGGATGCGGGCGAAGGCAGCGGTACGGTCGTCAACTGATTGGTGACCGACGACATCAGCGGCCCGAAGTTCGACTGGAATGCATTCGAAAAGTGGGCGGCGTGCTCGGCATTCGGCAGGACAAATCCGCCGGGTCCGAACAAGTTCGGCAGCAAGTAGGCCAACTTGCGTCGAGCGACATTGGAACTTCCGGCATCATGCGCGAGCAGTACGCCGCCAAGCGCCATCATTGCCACAATTCGATTCATTACGTTTCGCCCTTCCTGCTCGCGCCGCGTCAATCGACGGATTCGATGATCCAGCCATCTCCATGGCGGCGAAGTTTCACGGTTACGTTCTTTTCGACGGGCGGCGGTGTGCCACCGTCCATCTTGGTCTCTACTCTTAATCGGCACTTCACCGTCGCGGCTGCAGCCTCGATTACGGGCGCACCGGACGGAGACAATTCGTACTTCATTGATCGAATCGTGCGAAAGGACTGTTCCAACCTGCGGCGCTCAGGCGCAAGCGAGGGGCGCATCGCAATCAATTCGTCTAGGTTGCGGCTTTCGTTGGCTTTCCGGAACCGCTCAACGGCCGCGAGAACGGCGGCTTCAACGCTGGCGCGCTCGGCGGCATCCGCTTGGGTTATCCACGCTCGAGCGGCCGTATCGCCGGGATACTTTCGAAGGAACCGGTCGATCGATGCGCGCGTATTTTCAGAGGCCGCCGCTTCCCACTCGAGGGCACGGATTCGGGCTGCTGCCGCTGCTGCGTTCGGATCCGACGGATAGCGTGCGCGAAACAATTCCAGAGCGGTGGCATCGCGCGAATTCGTCAACTTTTCCCACTCTATCGTCGCTGGCGATTTTGGATCAAAGATGAACTCCTTCACCATCGTTGACACTTCCGACGGCACCTGCTCGCCGCCACTGGTCTCGCTAACGCGCTGCTTCACTTTGCGCAGAATCGCGTCGAGCGGCAACCATGGTTCGGTCATCGCCTCCAGCCACGCGCTTGTGTACCGGCTGACGTTTGCGCCGCTGTCTCGCGCCGAGCGGCCCGGAAGATTCGACATGGCGACAACAAAGTCCTGGCCCCGCAGGTCGATGGCCGCGAGTCCCCGATCGGGGAAACGCTTTTCGATCCCGGGGTCGGTGTGTTCGGTATCCAACACGACCATTCCCGCGGAAAGTTTTTTCGCCTCCAGCAACCGCATGAGGCGTTTCAACGAATAAGAGTGAAACTCGATCCCATCCTCGGTGCGCAGTTTGAACCCGACTGGGAGCAGGTAGTTCTCGCCAATTTCTTGAACGGCATATCCGGCAAAGTAAAAGACGGCGACATCGCCCGGGGCAACGTCCTGGAGAAACTGGCGGATCTCCCGCAACAGTCCATCGGCATCGACGTTGATCTTCAGCGCCACAGCAAACTTGTTTGCCCCGAGCATCTGCGCGAACGCACGCGCGCTTTCGGGAGATGAAGTCAGGCGCGGCAGGTTTTGATAGTCCCCGTTGCCGACGACGAGCGCTTTACGCTTCGGCTGCGCGGAAATCCCGGCAGCCAGCAGCGCGATCAACGCGAGCGCCTTCAATTTCCCTGCTCTTTCCATGCCGCCGCGAAGCTCGAAACCTCGCGTCCCGACGTGTTGGCAACGATCAGACGAAATCCGTTACTAGCGGCAGGGTGCTGCACAACAGATACATCGGCCGATCGGACCTCTACCTGCACGGCAACGCCGCCCGGTAGCGCCGCGCCGCCAATGGACCCTATACGCACGCGGTTACGAACGATGACAAGCCGCTCGCCTGGGGGCAATATTCCCGTCCAAGTAAAGCGGCCTTCCGGCGCTCCCATATAAGAAGTCGCGGGAGCATCCGGTCCGGGATCGGGATTTGCTGGTGGAGGCTTGGGCAGTTCGGCGGTCGCAACAACGGGATCTTCCTTCTTCTTATTCTCTTTTTTCTGGGCCTTCGGCGGATCGACCGCGACCCGCGGCGCCTCGGGAACGGGAGCGGGCGGCATTTCTTGCACGACCGGAGGCGCGCTCTTGGCCGCCGGCTCGGGTGGTAGCTCAGGCCGGCGAGAGAAGATATACCCGGCGATCACCAGAGCGATCGCGATCAACAACGCCGCCTTGGTAACGGGACTGCCTGTTGCCGGAGCGGGCGCTGGTGGAGGCGTGAGCGCGGGAATCGATGCGGTTGGCTCGCCGGCTTTCGCGGCAGACGGCCAAGGAACGGTCGGAGAGACCGAACCGAGCATGGCCTCTTCAAGCGCCTTGGCAAAGTCGGTGCATTTCGGATAACGGCCTTCCGGATCCTTGGATAACGCCTTGCGAAGGATCGACGCCGCCGGCTCGCCAACCTTTTGATCGATCTCGGCGGCGCTGGGCGGCTCGACGGAAAGGATCTGGTGAATCAGTCCCGGCAGCGAATCGCTCTCAAAGGGCTTGCGACCGGTGAGCATCTCGAAAGCAATGACGGCAAGCGAAAACTGATCGGCGCGACCGTCAAGCGGCTTGGTCATGATCTGTTCGGGCGACATGTAGGACGGCGTGCCTACCGCCATTCCGGTCGTTGTCATACCGGCGTGCTCCACGATCTTGGCAACGCCAAAGTCGGTGATCTTGGCCTCGTCGGTCCCGTTGATCAGAATGTTCGCGGGCTTCACATCCCGGTGAATGATTCCCTTGGAGTGCGCAAAATCCAGTGCCGACGCCGTGTGACGCAGGCACTTGGCGATCTTTTCGAGCGGCAACCGCTCCTCATCCATAAGGACTTGCAATGGCGGGCCATCAACGAATTCCATCGCGATGTAGGTCATGTCGGCGTCTTCACCCAGTTCGTACACCGTAACGATATTCGGGTGATTGAGTGCGCCAGCCGATTGAGCCTCCCGGGCCAGCCTTTGGCGCAGCGTTCTGCCCTGCGGATTCGTGCGAATATCGCTAATCAAGATCGTCTTAATGGCAACCTGGCGTTCAATCTTCGGATCGCGGCCAAGGTAGACAATACCGCACCCGCCACGCCCGAGTTCGCATTCGATGGGATACCGGCCGATCTGTTCCATTTTTCCGATGGCTGTTCGCTAGCAGTACCAGTCTACCTGATATGGAACTCCGAGAGAATCGGAAATCGTTCATTCGGCACGGGAAAACCAGACCAGTTCTCGCAATTTACAACCTGCGTTACCACTCGTCAAAGGTGGCTGTTCCATCCGATGGAACCGGGTCCACCTTCAAGAGGTGCTATCAAGCGTTTCCGCCGAAGGCTGTAAAACCGATGTGGTTGACGGGGATACCGGCGACTGGTACCGCATCTAAGCGGTTTTCTCTAGAGAAACGTCAAATTGCTGTTGACAGATGTCGGACCCACGGCTACTATGGAACAACGCTCTGGTGTAATCACTTTAACAACTGACGGAAGGTGTACCATGGGTCCCTGCACGACCTTTCACATTGGCGACAAAGTCGTTTACCCCTACCACGGTGTTGGGACAATTGAAAACATCAGCACGCGCAACTTCGGCGCGCAATTGGAACGGTTCTACCTCCTACGTCTGAGCTATAACAGCATGACTGTCATGGTGCCGTTCAGCCATGCCGGCGACGTTGGACTCCGCAAAGTCACCAAGACCACGGAAGCAAACCGGGTGCTGGCATTCCTGTCGATCGGCGTTATCAAGCGCTCACAAGATTGGAAGGACCGCTTCAAGGAAAACTCCGACAAGATGCGAGTCGGCGGGCTGATGGGCGTAGCGGAAGTATTCAAGGAATTGGTGCAGTTGCAGACGGCCAAGCCTCTTTCGTTCCGCGAGAAAAAGATGCTCGACTGTGCGCGTCGCATGATGATCACTGAAATCTCGATCGCCCGGTCGATGGGTGAGCGCGACGCGATCGAGACGCTTAGCCGGGCGCTGGCAAAGGCCAACCTGCCGATGCCGCAAGCGATGTAGTAGCGCTCCCGTGCGCATTACTGCGATCGAAACGCTGCGGCTGAGCCGCGGAATTACCGTGCACGCCGGCCCGGTGCAGTGGTTGTGGGTGCGTGTGCACACTGACAGCGGACTGATAGGTCTCGGCGAGACCTATCCCCATCCGGAGTCCGAAGAGGCGGTGGTACTGTCGCGTCTTGCGCCCCGGCTATTGGGCGAAGACCCCCGGCGAATCGAAGGGCTTTGGACTTCGATGTTTGATGCCGTCGCATATTCGGGTTGGGCGGGGGCGGAATTGCGCGCGATCGGCGCGGTCGACATGGCGCTGTGGGATCTGCTCGGCAAGTCGCTGGGCGCGCCGGTGTATCAATTACTCGGCGGCGCCACGCGCAGTCGAATCCGCACGTACAACACCTGTTACGACCATATTTCCTTTCTCGACGAACCGGAGCGACTCGCCGAGAGCCTGCTCGAACAGGGCATTCGCGCGATGAAGATCTGGCCGTTCGATCCGATCGCCAAGCAGACCGAGGGGCAGTGGATAACGCCCGCTCTCATTCGCCAGGGCATCGACCCGCTGCGGCGCATTCA
Organism: Acidobacteriota bacterium; assembly: GCA_016871135.1. GTDB lineage: Bacteria > Acidobacteriota > Terriglobia > Bryobacterales > Bryobacteraceae. The sequence goes on from VFZQ01000052.1 coordinate 10,174, forward strand.
CACACGGTTCGGCGACGACATGCAAGTTGCGATGGAGTTTCACGGTTATTGGAACCTGCGCTGCGCGATCGACATTGCACGGGCATGCGAAGAGTACCAGCCGATGTGGCTGGAGGAGATGCTGCCGCAGGACAACATGGATGCCTATCGCGAATTGGCGTCGTCGACCTCGCTGCCACTGACGATCAGTGAGCGATTGATGACGACCTGGCAACATCGTGAACTGCTGGCCAATCGAGCCGCGCGCATCGTAATGCCAGACATTTCGTGGTGCGGGGGCATTACCGAGGCTCGCAAGATCGCCAATCAGGCGGCGACGCATCTATTGCCGGTCGCACCGCACAACTGCGGCGGTCCTGTTCTGCACGCAGCGACGATGCATCTGGCGGCGGCGATTCCGAATCTCTACATCGCAGAGTCGGTACGGCGACACTACGCCGATGAGTATTTGCCGGTAACAGGCGCTTCGCCCTTGCCTAAGGACGGGTTCTTTGATTTGCCCGCGGGATCGGGGTTAGGTGTGGATCTCTTGCCTGAAGTGATGGAGCGGCCGGATTTGACTCGGCGGCGGGTGGAAGAATAGCGCTCTCGCGCGCCCGCCTTGCGCGAGCGTTCTTTGTCCACCCGATCCAAGTCCAGGGGGCGCCACCTCGGTGCCGGCTCGCTGCGTCAACGTCGCCTCGCCGAAGCCCTCACACCGGTCTCGTATGCGCTGCGCTTAAGGGCTGTCGCCCGTGCGGCGCGTGCCGGCTCTCGAAAGCTCTCCCACAAGCGCGCCTCATTTGGGCAGTTATCGCCGCTCGTAGATAACACCGTCGCCGGTGAGTCGGATCGTATCGAGCCACGTTGGCCCCGTCACAACGATCGCACCGTCTTCGGTTCGGCGGAACCCAACGATCTCCGGTTCGACGCCGTACGGCTCGATCAAAGAAACAAACTGCGTGCGCAAGCCGCGGCGCCGCGCCAAGACATAGGGCACGGGGCGCGTAAGATCCTCGCCCAACCCGTTGCCGGCGACAACAGCGGTTCCTTCTTCGCCCAGCATCCAAACGCGCACGCTCTGCACCGGAACTTCGAAGGCGGCCACGCGGAGCGGCTCGCCAGTGTCGTAAACCAAGTCGATATCGTCGACAAAGAAGACACCCTCGCCGGGCGATCCCGCTGTTTGTTGCAGCTCAAGCGACACGGTGCGAATCGGTAGATCGATTACGCCATCGTCGTTACCAAGATAGTGGTTCCAGCGCTGCGGGCCCGTCACCTCGACCTCTTTCCAACCATTCCAATCAACCGTGATCGCCGGAGCGACGAACCGTTCGTCGGTAGTATCGTTGATACGAATCGCGATTCGGTGTTTGGAACCGTCGCCGTAGAGCATCACCCGCACGCCGCTGGGGTGAATACTAGGCTGCGGTAGATTCGAAACGTTCGCCGTCGAATAGAGCAGATACCCGGCGCCACTGAATCGGTACTCCATCTTCCCCGAGCCCGTGCCGCTTGCCGCTTGTTCGCGGGAGTTGCTGAACGATCCCCTGACATTGCCCGTGCTGGCGAAAACCGAACCATAGGAACCGAGCCGCGCACGGCCGCCATCGAAACCGAGTTTCCAGTCACCGTCGGCTGTGGCCGATCGATTGCCTGTCAGATGCTGATAGCCCATCGTGCGCGGCAACGCCGTTGTCGGCGCGAGCGGCAAATCGGTTACGATCTCACCCATGTTGTGATAGACCCAGTCGAAGCGGTGCGGTTGGCGATCCGTCGACTCGGCGTCAAAGACATCGAGTGCGTACTCGCCGGTGACCAGCATCGACCTCGTCAACCGCGCGTTCGCGTAAGCTCCTCCGGCGCCGGCTCTAGGGTAGGAAAAACCCGGTTCCATCTGGCTGGCGAGAAGTTCTCCGGTGGCTGCGGCCTGCGTACGTTCATCAACGACGACGGTATTGTGCGCGACCGTTTGTTGATCCCACGTTGTGTGAGTCGGCGCGCCATAGGCTTGGGTGCCGGGATCGATAGCAAGGATGCCGCCGCGCGCGTAGGAAACAAAGTTTAACTTGTCGTAGTGTCCGTGGCCGCCGCCGTGCGGACCGTACTTCAGGACGGCGGTGTGATCGGACGGAGATCTCAGAACGGCATAGCCGGAGTCGGGGAAAATGGTGCTCGACAGGATTTCCGGTTGCGGGGAGGGGAGATCGGAGGCGCCGAAAAGCAATGCATCGCGGCCGCGCCCCCGCGATCCCGCGATTGCGGCATATTGCGGATCGCCCCAACGCGCGAAGGCGCTTTCGTACCAGCGGCTGTACGTCCGCAGATTGACCGTCGTGGCGTCGTTGAATGGCGGCAGCGTGCCATCGGGAAGAGCGAACCGCACCGGCGCGGCGAAGAGTTTCTGAAACGTCTCGTCGCCGAATAGATCGATGCCGCCCGCGCGCGCTGCCAGTTCGGCGGTTTGGAGCAGCGCGTCGAGCGCGTAGTAGTGATAGGTAAAGCTGCCTTCGTACCAGAAGCCGTCGGCCGACACCGACTTCTTCATTTGAAAGCGGAAGCCGCTAGGACCGTCAATGACCTTTGCGATTAACACGGAATCGTTCAGCGCGAAGGCGATCGCCGCAAGTCCGGCGTTGTGCCAGGACTGCCAGTTTGAGATGCCGGCATCGTAACGCTCGATCGTCGCGGCGGCTTCGCGCAGGAGATTGCGTTCGATGTTCGCCGATTGCTCGACGCTGAGCACGCCCGAGCCGTTGAGCAGGTCGTAGGCCCAAGCGAGCGGGATGATCCAGATCGCTTCATCGAGCGTTTGCGCATGAGAGCGCGCGCCGGTGCGCGTATTGCGGTTATCTTTATCGTGAAGTGCAAAGGACGAGTAGCGATCGGCGTAGCCGTTGAGAATCCAGGCCGACTTCTCGGCGTATTCTCGCTTGCCGGAAAGGCGAAAAGCGAGTGCGAGATCGCGAGCGGCGTTGGCAAGCGCGTCGTGACGCTCGGAGTAGATCACTTGTTCGTATGGCCAGCCTGTGAGTCTGCGGTTGTCGCTCGGACAGACGTGGCCATTCGGCGGTTCGAAGCGAAGGCGAACGCCGGTCGAAGGGCAGACGTACCAGTGCGACCACTGGCCGCCTTCAGGAGGAAGAGCGAGTTCACGAAGACCGTAGCGCGACAGATGCGACTGCGGCCACGCCTCGGCGGCGTTGACCAGATTCGTGCGAACATCGGCGGCCCACCGATGCTTTCCGATAGTGTCGCCGATCCGCGCGAAATCGGCGTCGGAGAGGAACCGCGACTGTGCGGCCGCGGCGACGGCGCTGAGAACAAATATCAGAATCAGGCTACGCACGTATCGTCTCTCCCTCACCTTACCATCTTGGGGGAATGCAGGTTTTCGCCCACGCCTGTCCAAATTAGGCTCTGAAAGAAGAGAGGCAAGGTCCTGGTAGGGTTAGAAGACGTTCCGCCAAGAACAGAATCCAACCCGACGAGGAC
>VFZQ01000053.1 GCA_016871135.1 Acidobacteriota bacterium
GCCCGCGTAGGGCCAGAGTTTGTAGTAAGGGAAAGGCGTCGACGACACCGACGCCCAGGGCCGGGGATACAGCGGCTGCGTGGTCGGCGAGCCCATTTCATCGAGCCGCGCGTACACCTCGGCCACCGGAGTTGGGTCGCGATAAGGCCGCAGGAAATTGCCCTTCACGCCCGCCTCCGGAGCACCGCCGTTGTCGGACATGAGAAAGATCGCGGTGTTGTCGAACAGGTTGTTGTCTTTCAAATACTGCACAACGCGCCCGATCTGTTCGTCGGTGTGCTCGAGGAATCCGGCAAAGGCGGCCATGTAACGCGCGGCGACGGCGCGCTCCTGATCGGAGAGACTCTCCCACGCCGGATCGCCCGGATTCATCGGCGGCAGCTTCGTGTTGGGCGGAATCACGCCAAGCGCAAGTTGCCGCTTGTAGCGCGCTTCGCGAATGCGCTCCCAGCCGGTCTTGTACGTCTCGGCGTACTTGTCGACATACGGCTTGGGCACTTGAATCGGCGTGTGCGTGGCGCCGAAGGCGAGGTAGAGAAAGGAGGGCTTCTGCGCGTCCGCGGCCTTGTGTTCGCCGAGGTACTTCAGCGACTGATCAACGATATCGACCGAGAAGTGATAGCCCGGCTTCGTGGGCCGGGCGATCGCGTGATTGTCCTCGAACAGATCGGGTTTGTACTGATCGGTCCAGCCCGACTGAAACCCGTACCAGCGATGAAAGCCCTTCTGCAGCGGCCAGTGCGTGCGGTCGCCGGAAGCCTTCGTGTCGGCCAGCGGAACCAGATGCCACTTGCCCGCGCCGTAGGTGCTGTAGCCGTTTGCGCCGAGGATCTGCGCAACGGTCGCCGCCGCAGGCGTGACGCGCCCACGCGAGTGCGGATAGCCCTCGTCGTCGCCGGCGAGTTGCTTCAATCCGATGGCGTGATTGTTGCGGCCGGTAAGCAGTGCGCCGCGCGTGGGCGAACAGATGGCCTTGCTGTGAAAGTTGTTGTAGAGAAGCCCGCGCGTGGCGAGCCCGTCGATATTGGGTGTGGCGATCTCCGAGCCGAAGCACTGAAGATCGCCGAAGCCCGTGTCGTCGAGCAGGATGTAGACGATGTTCGGCGCGCCCGCGCGCGCCCGAGTATTCGCCAACGGCGCGGGTTTCGAATCGGCCGCCGTGCGTCCGATCGCCCCCGCGAAAGTCTGCGGCGCCGGCGCGGGACAGTTCTGCGCGCGGGTTGTCGAGGCGAGAAGCATTGAGCTGAAGAGCTGGCGGCGGGTGAGCATCTTCCTAATGGTCTATCACGCGCTGAACAAACACAAAGCGATAGACTAGCGTCGATCATGCGACTCTGGATTGCGTTCGCCGCCTCACTCGCTCTGTACGCCGATGACCCATTCCTGCAGTGGATGGACCGCATCGCGCAACAACAACTCGACGAACGCGCCGCGCGACTGGCCGCGATCCAAACGCCTGAGCAAGTCAAACAACGCCAGGCTCAAATCAAAACGAAGTTCCTCGAGATCATCGGCGGACTGCCCGATTACAAAGGCCCGCTCAACGCGCGCGTCACCGGCGTCATCAACGCCGGCGGCTACGCGATCGAGAAGGTGATCTTTGAAAGCCTGTCCGGCTACTACGTCACGGCCAATGTTTATCGGCCTTTGACGAAGGGCCGCTACCCGGCCGTTCTGCTGCAATCGGGCCACACGCAGGAGGGGAAACCCGAACCGCAGATCACCGCCGCCAACCTCGCGCTGCAAGGCTACGTCGCGATGACCTTCGATCCCGTCGGCCAGGGCGAACGGGAACAGACGTATCTGCCGATGCTCGGGCGCGCGCTATCGGGCGGCTCCGTCAACGAACATCTCGCGATGGGCGCGCAGAACATTTGGATGAATCAGAGCGTCGTGCGCTACTTCGTTAACGACGCGCGGCGTGCGATCGACTATCTCGTCAGCCGCGCCGATGTCGATCCGAATGCGATCGGCGCCGCCGGTTGCTCCGGCGCGGGCGCGCTCACGACATACACGGCGGCGCTTGATGACCGCATCAAAGCCGCCGCGCCCGCCTGTTTCCTGATGACCTACCGCGCTCTCTTCTCCGGTCCGACAACCGATTCGGAAATGAGCCCGCCCTCCTTCATCGCCGCCGGTTTCGACCAGGCCGATCTGTACATCATGTCCGCGCCGAAGCCGTGGCTATTGATGGCGACCGAAGAAGACTACTTCCCGCCCAAGACCGCGCGGCCGGTCTACGAAGAGTCCCGGAGAATCTTCGAAATTCTGAAAGCCCCCGAAAGGATCCGGTTTCACGTCGGTCCCGGCCCGCATGGAACGCCCGTCGAATCGCGTACCGAGATCTATCGATGGATGGCGAAGTGGCTGAAACACTCCGACGCGCCAGTCGAAGAAGTACCCGTGAAGCAGTACTCAAATCTCGAACTGCGTGTGACAAAAACCGGAAGCGTCGCCGACGAGCCGGGCAGCCGCCGTTTGCACGAAATCTTGAAGGAAGAACTGCGCAAGAAACGCAAGCCCGCTACGCGCGACGATCTGAAAGCCGAACTGAAGCGGCTCGGTGTCGCCGCCCCCGGCGCGCCGATCGTAAAAACAAACGGCAATGAGATTGTTGTTGATGTCGAACCCGGCGTGCCCGTGCGAGCCAAGCTATACGTCCCATCGGGCAACGGCAAAAAGCCCGCCGTCGTTATCGTCGAAGACATGCCGATGCCGCAACCGCTCTTCGTCAGCCGCACACGTCCCACCGCGCCGTTAGCCGAAGCGCTCTACAAGAAAGGCCACATCGTTCTGGAACTCGAACTGCGCGATTCGCCCCTGCAAGTGGAAAGCCGCGCGTTCACCGGCAACTGGCTCGCCAACGGGCGCGCGAATCTGATCGGCCTCAACCTGCCAGCCATGCGCGCGCGCGACATCCTGCGCGCCGTCGATCTGCTGGAAGCCCGCGGCGACGTAAGCGAGACCCGAGGCGCCGCGCGGGGCGTCAAAGGCATCTGGCTGCTGATGGCCGCCGCCGTCGACGCACGCCTGAAAAAGGTCTGGGTCGATCGCACGCCGCACAGTGTACTTGCCGCCTATGACCGCCCCATCGGCAACTTCTTCTTCGACGCACTAATTCCCGGCTTCGCGCTGAAGTACGACTTCCGCGATTTCGTCGAGCCCGCCCGCCTGCTATGGAGCGATCCGACCGATTGGATGAACCGCGTCGTCGACGCCGGAACGGCCTATTACTACCGCTACACCGGTGAGCCCGACGACGCGTTAATCGAAGCGTTCGTCACCAGATAGCCGCGCATCACACGAGTAGTGCGTCATCAACAAAGACGGGAATTTCGTAGGATACTTTAAAACCGTGATGGCGCCCGGAGCCGGGCCGGGCGCCATCACGAAACTACGCCCGCGCGGTCCGCTGCGAGGACTTCAACATCGAGTTCATGCAACCCAGCAGGTACGCCAGCCCGACGCTCGGACGGAACTGCCCATCGGCGCCAACGCCGCGGCTTGTATCCGGCGCGCCCGGAATCTGGCCCACCGCCGGAATGTGATCCGGAATCACAATGCCGTCGAACTTCACATCGACCAGCGCCTGCATCACTTTGCTCATGTCGTAGTAGCCGTCGTCGATCAACGCTTCGGTAAAGTGCGGCAGCGGCGCCGTGACATTCCGGAAGTGCACTTTGAACAGCTTCTTCTTCGCGGCGAAGTACTTGATGACGTCGACGCAATCGGCGCCGGTCCACTTGCCGCCTTCCAGCCACGAGCCCACGCAGAAGCAGACGCCGATGTTCGGGCTGTTCGCAATTTCGATCGCCTTCTTGTAGCCCTCGAAATTCGAGAAGATGCATCGCGGCACGCCGGCCAGCATCGGCTGCGGCGGATCGTCCGGGTGAATGCCGATGCGCACGCCGGCTTCCTCGGCCACGGGCACAACTTTTTTGATGAAGTACTCGTAGTTCTCCCAGATCTCTTTCTCGCTGTAGACACGCCCGTGCGACAGCGGCTCACTGTAGGTCTTGCCGCCCCAGAAACCCTTCCACTCGGGGCTCTTCGAGTTGCCGTCGCGCGCGCTGTAGCCGCGTTCGTTGATCACACGGCCGCTCGACCAGATGCCGTTGCCCATGTGCGCGTACGTCGAGTACGGAATCTTCGCCTTGCCCAGGTAGCGGATGTAGTTGAGATAGTCTTCGATCTTCACATCGCGCCCAGGCAGGTTCAACGTCACCTCGGGCATGTTGTGCAAGCTGCCCGACGGCCCGACGCCGCTGCCGATGTTGTAAACTCCGAAGCCCGCCGCTTCCCAGGTCTCGCGCTGCTTGATGAAGCCCTCGGCGTTCGCCGTCGCCTGCTGCGGCGCAACGCTCAACCACTTCACGCCGAGCTGCTTCAGGTACGTTGCGTACTCCGGGGAAAATTGATTGACGCTGACGCCGATCTTGATGCCGGGCGGGATCGGGATCATCGGTTTCGCCGCCGCCAGCGCGGCCGCCGGCATTGCCGCCGCGCCCGCAAGTAAGTCTCTACGTGTTGCACTCATGATTTAGAACTCCGCTCGAATGGAAATTTGCACATTGGCTTGTGCGGTACCGAAATTGGAGAAGTCTCCCACGACGCCCGTGAAGCGGGCCCAAGCGTTTGTATTGGTCAGATTATATGACGTATTCGGCGCCGCGAGGTTGGGCCGTTTGTGCGGCAGGTTGTGGCCGTCGACGCGAAAGCTGAACTTGTACTTCTCGGCCACCAGCCAGCTCTTGGTCGCGAAGACCTGCATCCAGTACAAACCGGGCGCCTGCAAGATGCGCGAGCCCATCGAACCCGCCGTGTAGGCGGGTGGGTAGGCGAACGCGCTCATGTGGAAGAACGGCGTCTGCGCCGCGGCCGGGAACCGCTGACCCATGTCCCAGTTCTGCACCTTGGCGTCCGGGGCCGGGACCAGCATGTTCACGCGCGACGGCGCCAGGTATCGATGCGGACTCCCGGAGTGCGAAACCGTAATCGGCTGGCCCGACATCGTGTTCTCGCTGATGTTCACTTTCCACCCGCCCAGCACCGAGTTGATCAACCCGCCCCGGTTCATCCACTTCTGCCCCTTGCCGAACGGTAGTTCATAGACGACGAACGCGCCGAACATGTGGCGGTAATCGTAGGAGGTCCGCGACTTGCCTCCGCGGCTGTAATAGTAAACACCTTCGTCGTCGTTGCTCAGCGACTTCGACATGTTGTAGCTCGTGTTGAACACCAAGCCCTTGCCGTATCGCTTTTCGACCGAGAAATTACCGCTGTGCCAGGTGTTGTGATTGAAGTTCGAAAGGTAGTTGATCGCCCCGAAGTGCGGATAGATCTGGAAGTTTTGTTGCGCGACAAAAGCCTGATCCTGCCGGGCGCGGTCATTGCCGAACGCCAGTTCCGGCGCGATCCCGTTGATGTTCCAACTGCGCTCCAGGCCAACTCCCGCCGATCCTTGATATTGAATCTCGATCATCCAGGTATTGGCCGGCTGATACTGGAAGCCGCCCGACCAGTTCATTACGTACGGAATCCGGAAGTTTGGATCGCGATACGTTGCCGTCCGCTGCCCGAAATTCGATCCGGTGTAGGGCACCGTGCCGTCCGGATTGATCCGGTAGGTTAATTGTCCCGGCCCTTGGGAGAGCCGGAACTGATGGCGGGGGTCGCCCACCGGCTGATTGATGTTGATCGTGCCCGCGTACTCGTCGAATCCGCCGCGGCCGGGACTATCCACCGCCAGAATGCCGAACGACGTACGCCACACCCACTTCGGATTGATCGTCCACGCCAAGCCCAGCCGCGGCTGGAAGTTGTTCAAGTCCCGCTTGCCGATCGGTCCGGTTGGGTGAGTGATCGCGCCGCGCCGGCCCGTCACCGGGTCGATCGCGTCCGGGTCGAACTGCGACTGCTGATTCCAACGCGTGCTATACGGCGAGAAGTACGACCAGCGAACGCCGAGATTCAGCGTCAGGTTCGGCCGAACCTTCCAGTCGTCCTGGAAGTAAAGCTCCTGATTCCACAGCCGCGGCAGGAACGTCGAGAACTGCTTCGTAAACGTCGCGCTCGTTACGGTCCCCATCAGAAACCCCGCGAAGTTGTTGCCGGTGTTTTGGGCGAACGGCAGCGTCGTCGCTCCGCCGAAATCGTATTGCCCGCTCGGCAGCGCCGTCGCCTTGTCGTTGAACAGCGTGCGAATCATCTCCCAGCCCATCTTCAGGTTGTGCTTGCCCACAATGTAGGTCAGATTGTTCTGCACCACCTTGTCTTCGCCCACCTGCCGGAACCGCCCCATGGCCCCAATGCTGAAGCCGATGTTGAAGAACGGAAACGTGTCGACCTCAACGCCGGGAATCGTCAACGCCTGCAACGCGGAATCCGGCCGTGTCGGATTCGAAGCCGCGCGCCGGTTATACCCGAGCCGGAACTCGTTAAACAGGCGGCTCGTCCAGATCGAGCTATAACTGAATACTCCGTTGATCGTATCCACCGGGTTGATCTCGCGCGAAGCGTTGAACTCGGACTTCGCGAAATTGTCCCCGTTCTGCCCGCGATGCCAGCCGTGCGAGTATCGAACCATGATCTTGTGATTGCCCGAGAACTGATGGTCGAACTTCTCGTCCCACCGGTCGCGCATCAAACACCGGCAGCTTTCGGCGCGCTGCAGGTTGAGGTTCGGACCCGTTCTTGCCGGCGAGCCCACTTGATTCGGCGGCAGCCAGATGCCGAGGTCGAGGAATTTCAGCGCGATCGGATCCATCAAGCTGCGCGGCACGACATTGTTCGGCAGCGGATCGCGCGTCCATGTCGTACCCACCTGCCGCGTCGAGAAAGGATTGTAGATCGGCAGACCACCACCCGGCGCTTCCTTGAACGAAAAATCGCCGTTCAGCATTTCGGGCGTCGGAACGGTCGTCACACGGTAGTTGATCGTGTGCTCGTGGTTGATTGCGTAATCGGAAAGCCAGAATGTCCTGTTGCGGCCATTGTAGATTTTCGGGATGACCACCGGCCCATGCGCGACAAGATCGAACGTCTGATAACTCCACGGCGCCTGCGCCGGCAACGGATTTTGCGTGATGAAGTTCCGATGCACCCACTTGCCGTTCAAGTAGCGGTCTTCGAAGGAGGCGTGCAGTTGATTGGTGCCCGTCTTGTAAACCATGCGCATCGAGCCCCCGCCGGTGTGCCCGTACTCGGCCGACGTACCCGTCGTCAGCACCTTCACTTCTTCCATCGCATCGGTGGATCCCTGCGTCACGCCGTCGACCTGATTGACGACGCCCGTGTACGGTGACTTCGCCACCACGCCGTCCATCTGAAAACCGATCGCGTTCTGCGCTTGCCCCTGAATATGGAAACCGCCCTGGCCCACGACTCCCACAATCCCCGGCATGTATTGCAACAAATACACCGTGCGCTTCATGACACCCGGTGTCTCGACAAGGACCTCCGATGGCAGCACATACGAACTCAGAACGTTCTCCGTGTTTAACAGCGACGCTGACGCGCTCACCGTCACGCTATCGGTCACCGAACCGACTTCGAGATTAAAATCGACACGCGGCACGTCGGCCGATCGCAGCGTAATTCCATCACGGACAATTTCCCTGAATCCCGCCGCCGTGACCCTGATCCGATATTCGCCGGGAACCAGGTAGGGAATGTAGTACCCGCCCTCGGCCGACGTCACGTTCTCGGTGATAAAATTCGTGGCGATGTTGACCACCGAGATCTTCGCGCCCGCAACCACCGCGCCGGTGCCGTCGCGAACCGTGCCGACCAATGTCGCGTTGCCGCTCGTTTGCGCCCAAACGGCGGGGCAAAGCAGCGCTAGAGCGAAGAGTGTGCGAGTCATAGCACGTCAAGCATATAAACGATGAACGCGTGAGTCAACGCCCCATCGAGTTTGTGCATTTCGTGGGCGGCGAGTAAGATGAGGACATGATCCACGCGGTGAAAGATCTGACGCCGGAACAGCGCCAAGCTGTCGAATCGTTGTTAGGGCGAGCGGTCGACGATAACGAGGCAGTGAGCCTCAAGTCCGTTTGGACACCCGCCACCGGAACCCCTCCGTCAACACCGGAACAGCGGCACGAGGCCGCCGAATGGCTGGAACGACACTACGCGAAGGTCGCCGCACGGCAGCGGTCTTATTCCGATCAAGAGTTCGAAGCGACGCTCGCCGAAGCACTCCAGGCAGCGCGTTCTGAATCCGGCCCATCGAATTGAGGATCGTCCTCGACACCAATTTTCTGATCAGAGCTCATCGCGAGTTCGAGTCCCTCGCGAGCCGCTTGCACGGGGCCTTAGTGCGTGACGGCCACCAAATACTCGTATCGAACGAACTTCTCTCTGAAATCTCGCGAGTAATGCGATATCCCAAATTGCAGCGGATGTACGGTTTGAGCGACGCCGAACTATATGAGTACATCCAGCATCTGCGAATCACTTCCGAACTCGTCCATCTCGACCCGCTCTACCTCGCCCCCATGCGCGACCCGTCGGATCTGATCATCCTCCAAACCGCTGAACGCGGCAGCGCCAGCACTCTCTGCACCTCCGACCGCGACTTCTCCTCGCCTGAGGTCATTGCCTACTGCGCCAGCCGTGGCATCGAAATCGTCGACGAGCAAACGCTCGCCAGCCGGCTGCTATAGCTGCGGTGCACAATATGGGCGATGGCCCCAATAGCAAGCATCGTCATCGAGCAATACAAGCATGGCTACTACGGGAACTCCGTGGCGGCCAATCACAAGGCGGAATCGTCTAAGACGCCCTGGCGAACGCCCTCCAGGTTGCTCAATAACCGTCCTCGACTTTTCCATTGAAGGGCTATCAAGAGTCCTGAGAAGTATGGGCCTGCGCTGCACTCCGCGCTCCTGCTACGGCTCGCCGTTCCCAGGGTCCGCCCGCAGGTTGCGGACAAGTGGCGCGAACACTCCGTGCAGTTTTTCTAAACGTTGCCGAAGCCACTCAAACTGCTGCGGCCATTGCGCTTGGTCGCGATAATCGGCGTCCAGCCGCGTATAGATTCGGCAGAGCGCCTTGTCCTCGGGATTGTGCCAGGTGAGCGGGAACGCCAGCGCGCTCTCGATATTCGCCCGCTGTTTCTCCAGTATCGAAAATTCTCGCTTGGCGTCGTCTGCATCGAGATACAGTTCAGCGCGAATCTCAGGCGCCTTCACACCCGTTTCCGAGTTGCGCCCCGACACCACCGAGGAAAGATGGATTCCGGATCTTCCGATAGCGTGGTTGGTCCAATGTTGAGGCAGCGGTTTTTGGCAGCGGACGAAGCTGCCCTTGGACTCCATGTACCGCTTGAAGCCCGTCGAGAACGCAAGCTGCGCCTGTTTGCTTTGGCTGATGTCGGCCACCGCTCCAGCGGCCTCCCGAACGGTCCTAGACCAGTCGTTGGGCTGGCTGATGATATTGAATTTCGGCGCAATTGGCGAATCGCCGATCCGCCAGAGTTCGATCTCCAAACCGAATAGGTTGATATTGTCGTCGGTTCGTTCATTCAACCAGTCCAGCGCCGCGCGATGTTCGTCGGTGAAGCGCTCGGCGACCCAGACAATGGTTACAGCATTGAGGCCGGCTGCGTACGTGAGAAGTTGGCCGAGGTGCGTATGGTCGGTCCGGTCAAGTTGGTTCTCGATGAGCACCCAGTTGTCGGTGGCCGTGTCTTTGCACAGAATGTCGGCACGAAAAGGACCAACGCTTTTTTCCTGTGCCTCACACTCGAGATCGATTCCGATCGAATCGCCCAGGAGCTTCAGGTTCTCCTCCTGCGCGAGCCACGGCGTGAAATCGCTGGCCTCGGATCTCCACCCTTCGCGCAGGTCTACTCTTTCAAGCCGGCCGAATCGGTCAGGTTTCATTGCGGCAAATCCTCCTCTGTCTGCAAACGCTCATACCAAAACCGCAGCGCTCCGCGGCTCGGCGGTTAATCGGCAAGGGGGTTCGGAATCGACGGCCCTCGGCCTGCCTGGCGAAGCACCCTACCATGCCGCCGCTGATGCCGGAGCAACCCCGCTCGTCTTATCCTACAACGGCGGTGCCGCGCGTCGGTGATCGAGCATCAGCGCAATCGCCTCGCGCAAACTCTCCAGACACTCCTCGCGCGGAGCGCCTTGCCCATTCGGGCCCAGCGCCTAGGCACAGTAAGCCACAAACTGTATCGGGGGGTTCCACCTTTCGATCCTTTCCGGTTGGTGTAGCAAAGCTTCTGAAGCACAGATCGAAGAAATTTTCACTCGAAACGAAGCGTTTGAAACTGAAGTTGCCCCATCGAGTGGTACACTACCCCACAGTGGAGTGATGAATTGATCAAATCCTTCCGCGACGACTGGCTGCATCTCTTCTTCGTCGAAGACAAGCGCTCCGCCCGAATTCCGGTCACCTTGCGGAATGCGCTCTTCCGTAAGATCCAAATGCTCGACGACGCGGCCACGGACGCAGACCTCCGCGTTCCGCCCGCGAATCACTTCGAGAAGCTTAAGAGCAAACTCGACGGTTTCCACTCGATTCGAGTCAACAAACAGTGGCGCCTGATTTTTCGCTGGAACGCTACAACCGGCGAAGCTGCCGGAGTTTACCTCGATCCCCATCGCTACGACTAACCCCATGCTCCAAACCAAACGCAAACCCGCCTCGGCCGGTGAAATCCTCACCGAGGAATTCCTGCTCCCGCTCAACCTTACCCAAACCGCGCTCGCCACCGCCATGGGCGTTCAGCGCAAACACGTCAACGAACTCTGCACCGGCCGCCGCGCCGTCACGGCGCCGACCGCCTTGATCCTCGCCAAAGTCTTCGGCACCTCCGCCGACTTCTGGCTCAATGTCCAGCGCCGTCAGGATCTCTGGAACGCGATGAACTCACCGCGCGAACGCAAGCGAATCGCTCGGGCTAAGCGGCTCCACGAAGCGGCTTAGCGCAAATCCTCCCGCCAAGCCGCAATCAACTCCGCCGCCTCGCGCCATCTCGCCTCAATCGTCTAGCCCCTGCCCGTTCGTACGAGGCACACGATGACCGAGACGCGGCGTTATCGAGCCTTCCCCCTCCTCCCAAAATCAAACCCAAACCGCTTCAGATCCACCCGAACCCCGTGCACCACCACCCCCTCGGCCTCCAGTCGCTGCACCTGCTCAACCCCACTCGCGCCGCGCAACAGAATCTTCCCGCCCTTCCCAATCACCCTGTGCCAAGGCAGCATCGGTCCCGCGCCCTTCAATGCCCACGCCACCTGCCGCGACCCCGTCGGATACCCCGCCGCCACCGCCACATCGCCATACGTCGTCACGCGCCCCTTCGGCACCTTCCGCACGAAGGTCCGAATCACATCGAACATCGATTGAGGCTCACTGGATCGTTTCCCCGGCATCGCCAATCCCCTCCGCTTGAATCGCTCGCAAGTACTCACGCGGCGTCACGCAGTTTTGTATCTCCGCTTCCGTGAGCGACGGCTGCCAGCGAAACAACAACCGCGCGCCGTCGCCAAACTCCTCATCCATCGCCACCAAATCGTTCAACCCTCGAAAGATGAACGAAATCATCTTCCCATCCGGCTCGCGCAAATACTGCTGCGTCTTCGTGTGCCCGACGCGCAACGCCTTATCGTACGCCTCCACCGCCGACTCCGCCAGCACCGCGTGCAGATCAAAATGCACCACGCTCGACGGCTCGTCCTCCACCCGAACTTCAGTCACGACCTCGGCCAAATACCAGTTCGCCATGAGCCTCCTTTCGCCACGCGGCTAGCAACACAATACCAATCAGTATGAGCGCCACACTCAATCCGGTCCACAACCCCCGCGCGCCCCAACCACGCGAATACGTCAACCACCAGCCAAGCGGCAGGCCGATCAGCCAGTAGCATACGATATGCGTCACCATCGCCGTGCGCGTGTCGCCGAGTCCCCGCAACGCCCCCGTCGCCACCGCCTGCACACCGTCGAAGAACTGAAACCACGCCGCGATCGCCAGCAAAGAAACCGCCATCGCAATCACCTCGCCATCGGTCGTGTAGATCCGAGCCAATAATTCGGGCATGATCCAGAACGCCAGCGACGCTGCCAGCATGAACACCGCGCCCATCCCGATCCCGACCCACCCCGCCCGCCGCGCTCCGCCCCCATCCTTGCGGCCGACCGCCTGTCCCACCCGCACCGCCGCCGCCGACGAGATCCCCAGCGGAATCATGTACGTGATCGACGCCAGATTCAGCGCGATCTGATGCCCGCCGATCGCCACAGGCCCCAACGCGCCCAACATCGCCGTCGTCAACGCGAAGATCGCCACTTCGAACGATATCTGCACCGCCGCCGGCAGCCCCATCCTCCAGACCTCGCCCACCCGCCGCCATCCAGGCCAGTCCGTCCACCCTCCCCAGCCATCCCGAGCCACCGTCACCG
Source organism: Acidobacteriota bacterium (assembly GCA_016871135.1). Taxonomy (GTDB): domain Bacteria; phylum Acidobacteriota; class Terriglobia; order Bryobacterales; family Bryobacteraceae. Next base: position 12,421 of record VFZQ01000053.1, read on the forward strand.
CACACAACACCGCGACCATGTAAATCCGCGCCAGCGTCGTCGCATGTCCCGCCCCGGCAGCCCCCAACTTCGGGAATCCAAAGTGCCCATAAATCAAACAATAATTTCCAAAAATGTTGACAATATTCGCGCTGATCAGAGTGATCATCACAGGCCGCACTATATCTTGTGCCTGCAAGAACCGCCGAAACGAGCCGTAGAGCATCAGTGGAAACGTCCCCAGACTGACCGCCCGCAGATAGCCCTGCGTTTCCTCCCGCAACGACGGATCGATTCGGAACCAATCCATCACCGGACCCATCATCCAAGCCAGCGCCGTCAACGGCGGAGACAACAAAACCGCCATCACCAAACCCGCCGCCAGCGAACGCTTGCAGTCGCTAAGGTCCCGTCTTCCAAAGGCTTGCGCGACCAACGGGTCCAAGCCGAACATCAGCGCAATCCCGAAAACCGCGAACGTATAGTACAGTCCATGCCCCAACGCTACCGCACCTAGTAGCTCTCTTCCCGCATGGCCCGCCATGATCGTGTCCACTACGCCCATCGTCATCCAACCCAGCTCCGCCGCTACCAACGGCAGCGCCAGTCGAAGCATCGGGCGCCACTCTTCGCGAACCATCATAATTGCCGTTGACATTCTTCTCCAGTTTCGTACAATCAAGAAGTCCAGTCATTTTCCTGAAACGGAAACCACAACTTATGTTCAAAACAAAAAAGAGCCGTCCTGATTCAGACCTCGCACAGAGAGAGTTCACCTCCAGCGAGATCTCGGAGGTCACCGGAGTCAGCCTTCGCCAGCTCCAATGGTGGGATGAGCAAAAAGTGGTCTCGCCGCGCCACGAAGGTCACAAGCGGATCTACCTCGCCGAAGAGGCGATCGAAATCGCGGTCATCGCAGAACTCCGGCGCAAGGGCTTCTCGCTGCAGAAGATCCGCCGCGTGCTCCGCTTCCTGCAACGCGAAATGGGCAAGCGCCTCTCCGATATCGTCGCCGCCGACAGCGACATGCATCTGGTCACCGACGGCAAGGCCATCTATCTGGAAAACGACAGCGACACCATCATCGACGTGCTCAAGAGCGCCGACCAGCCGATGTTCCTCGTCTGTGTAACCGATCAGGCCCGTTCGCTCTCGGCAAATTCCAAGCCGGCCCGCAAAGCCCCAGGCCGCGAGTCCATCGGCGTCGCCGCCGCGAAAAAACTGCGCGCCATCTAATACACTTGG
>VFZQ01000054.1 GCA_016871135.1 Acidobacteriota bacterium
CCAGTTTGTACGCCTGCTCGCGGAGCATTCCGGCGGCGGCGAGGTCGAGCAGAATTTGCCCAGAAAAGATCAGCCCCTGCGTCAGGTTCAAGTTTCGCAGCATCCGTTCGGGATTCACGCGCATGCCATCGACCAGCCAGAAGGTCTTGGCGAGCAGGTAGTCGGTGAGTATGCAGGAGTCGGCGAGAATGACGCGCTCGACGCTGGAGTGCGAGATGTCGCGCTCGTGCCACAACGCGATGTTCTCATGCGCGGCCTGCACGTTCGACCGCACGACGCGCGCCAGTCCGCAGATTTGTTCACTGGTAACCGGATTGCGTTTGTGCGGCATTGCGCTCGATCCCTTTTGCCCCGGCGCGAACGGCTCTTCGGCTTCGCGGACTTCGGTGCGCTGGAGGTGGCGGACTTCGAGCGCGATCTTTTCGCACGTCGCCGCGACAAGCGCCAGGGCATTGATGAACGCCGCGTGCGAATCCCGGCTGATCACCTGCGAAGCGATATTGGCCGGCTTCAAGCCAAGCTTTCCACAGATCGCCGCTTCGGCCTCCGGACCAATGTGCCCGAAGATGCCGACTGCGCCCGAGATCTTCCCTGCCCGCATGTCTTCAGCGGCGTCGGCGAGTCGCTTGCGATTGCGCCGCAGTTCGTCGAACCACAATGCGAGCTTAAGACCGAACGTATACGGCTCCGCGTGAATGCCATGCGTGCGGCCCATCTGCACGGTCATTTTGAACTCGTGCGCGCGGCGTTTGAGCGAGTCGAGCAGTTTGTCGACGCCTTCGAGCAGTAACGCCGCCGACTGCTTCACCTGCAGCGCTTGCGCGGTGTCGACGACATCATTTGACGTCATGCCGTAGTGAAACCAGCGCGAAGCTTCGGGCTTGCCGGCGGCGGCCATTTTCTCGGCGACCGTGGTTGTGAACGCGATCACATCGTGCTTCACTTCGCGTTCAATTTCGTTCAGCCGTTCGACGTCGACGGCGGCGTGCGCGCGTAGCGCCGCGGCTGCTTCGGCCGGGACGTCGCCGTGTTCGGCGAGCGCTTCGCTGGCGGCCAGCTCGACCTCAAGCCAACAAACATACTTGTTCTCTTCACTCCAAATTTTGCCCATCGCCGGGCGTGTGTAGCGTGCAATCATCGTGTCTCCCTAGTTTAGTAGGTGAACACGGGCGACTGCCGTCCGGGCTCGGCGATGTGCGCGCGGAGGCGCAGGCCGCGGGACTCGAGTGCTTGCCCCGCCATCTGCTCGACGAGCGACGGGTAGTTGGTGTTCTCGCTGAGATGGCCTAGGATGAGCGTCGACACGGTCGTGTCCATGTCGGTCGTGATGAAGTCGAATGCGGCGTCGTTGGACAGGTGCCCGCGACGGCCCATAATTCGCTGTTTGATCGACCACGGATACGGCCCGGCCTTCAACATTTCAAGGTTGTGATTCGACTCAAACAGCAGTAGATCGACACCGCGCAGGTGCATCTTCACCGAATCCGGCACGTAGCCCAAGTCCGTTACAACGGCGGCGCGCACGCCTTGCGCCGTGACCGTATACGCGACTGGATCGATGGCATCGTGCGGAATCGTGAAGCTGCCGATCTCCAGATCGCCGATAGCGAAGCCGGTGCCTGCTTGGAACGAAATTACTTTCGATGGAACATTGTTCCAATCGAGCACCGCCGCGGTTTGCTCTGTGCAGAAGATTGGCTTTTTTGTCGCGCGCGAAAGCACCGGCAGCCCGGCGACGTGATCGGAGTGTTCGTGCGTCACCAGGATCGCGTCGATTGTTTCGAGGGACTCGCCGATGGCCTGCAAGCGCGTCTGCGTTTCGCGTTTCGACAGCCCGGCGTCGATTAACACGCGCGTGGAATCGGTGCCGATGAATGTGCAGTTACCGGAGCTCGACGATGCCAGCACGCAGAACTTGAGAATACGCTTGTCTCCCGATGTTTCAGGATAGCGCGGCGAACCGATTCGCTCTACACTGCGCCGTCATCGTGGAGGTGTCGCGGACCTCTCACTATAAGCCGCCCGTGGAGTGAAGATCATTTCAGCGCCTCGTTGATCTCGATATCGCGTTTCAGCACGTCGGTGAGGAGCTGCGACAGGCCAACGCCGTTGCGTTGGGCCTTGTTCGAGAAATACTCCCAGACACTCCTCTCGATCGAAGCCGGTAGGAAGACGGTGGACTCCGCTGCAATATGATGACGGCCGCGTGTCGCCTTGCTGAAATCGATTTCCGCTGGCATTTCTTGATCGATGGGTTGATTGGTCATTGGTTTTCCATGTAGTGACGAATTTCCGTGGCCGTTGCTCGGCGGGCGGTTATGAGTCGAATTTTGATGAGTCCGGCACTGGCTTCCGTCCAGAGATAGGCTAGCGACATCGGAACTCCATTTCCGGCCAAGCCGATCGATGGCCAGCGTTCTTCGGACTCGCTGTGCGTCGTGTCGGCGAGAGTGAGAATTCGGGGATCACTAAAGACCGATGACGCCAACTCGAAAGAGACGCCGAGCTTGCGAAGATTGGCCGCGGCCCTTGCCTCGTCCCATTCGAATTGGAATTGGTGTTCACCCAAACCCGGTGCTCTTCTAACATGCTATACGGCCCGCCGCGTCGATGGCGGCGTGCGAGCCTAACATCTCATGCTGGCGATCCTAGCGTTGGTAGTTCCGTTCGAGTCTATGAGATAGCACCCGGATGGTCAAAGTCGTCCTCGAGGCCGGCGCGCCAGCGCATTAGCAACAATCGAGCTTCATGGCGAAATAGTCCGCTACCACCGAATTACGCCGGTCCTTGCCCCCGCAGACTTGAAAGTATCGCCAAATCGCGACAAACAAGACGGCTCGCACAGTTTGACATCTCAGTTCCAAACTTGGTGCGAGCCTTCGTTGGGTCGCGCCGCCCGCTGACGCCGCATCGCGGTAGCACGGGTTCCACAGGTATAACTCGCGAAACAGTCGCGCTGTGCAGAGTGATTCTCTCAACGCCCGTGCTAGATACGATGCCGCTACCGCAGCAACGCATCCCTTACGCGCAAATACCACTCGGCGCCAAGTTCCCCGCGCCACTGCTCCACGGGCAGTTCGCACCAATTCGACGCCACGGCGTTCTCGGCCTGAATCCCCGCACGCACGAACGCCGACAACACAAAGTCGCGGCCCTTCTGGCGCGCAAGCGCCACATCCTGCTGGACGTTGCGCTGCTGCAGCAATCGGATGTTGGTCTCCGACGGTTTGAATTCGCTCGCGATCGGGCGGCAGAGATAATCGCGCCACGGGCTGATCATCGCCAGATCCGCGCGAGCTTCGGGCGCTGGCAAATTGGAGAATTTGGGCTTAATCGCAGGCACGCGCGTTTCGACGATCCGCGCCTCCATCGGATACAACACCCAACGATCGCCTATCCACAACTGCAACTCGATCTTAATGCGTTGCACCGGCGCGTTCGCATCGACCCAGAAATCGGCCCAGAACGTTTGATTCTCGGCCTGCGTGGTCTTGCCTTCAATCGGGCCGTTGACCTTCTCCAACCGGTCCGGCACGCCGTTCGGATTGTAGTGCTGGCGGTAGAGCGCCACGCGCACGGCATCGACAGGATTTTGCGCGACTTCGAACTGGTAGTGCGTTTCGGCGGGAATGTTGATCGTGACGATGTAGCTGGCGAACGCGTTGCGAGCGAACGCCGGCGAGAGGATCTCGCGCGGCCGCGCAACGCGATCGCGCGCAATCACCTGACCGTCGGAGCCAACACGCTGATACTCGCTGCGCACGTAGATCTCCTGCGAGAACGCAGTGCACGAAGCCAGCACAAGCAGCGGACGCATACGGCTATAGCCTACGCCAAATCGTACTTCTCAATGTGAACGGTTGGATCGCCGGTCACCATCACCGGGCGGCCGAAGGTGTGCTCCAGCTCCTCCAACTGCTGGTTACGGTGCGACTTCAGCACCTTCGCCACATCGGGATGGACACGCAGCACGACGTTTTTCGAGTCGATCGACTTGGCCAGTTTTTGCGCTTCGGCCATGATCTCGCCGATTACGGTCTGCACGCTCTTCACGTAGCCGGCGCCTTCGCAGTAGATGCAAGGCTGACACAACGTGCGTTCGAGCGACTGCTTCACACGCTTGCGCGTGATCGCCACTAGACCGAAATCGTTGAACTGCAAAATCTTGTACGGCGCGCGGTCGACGCGCATCGCTTCTTCAAGCGCCTGCATCACCTTTTGGCGATTCTTGCGCTCGTCCATGTCGATGAAGTCGACGACGATGATGCCGCCCAGGTCGCGCAGCCGGATCTGGCGCACGATCTCCTTCACGGCTTCCGTATTGGTCTTGACGATCGTGTCTTCCAGGCGATTCGACTTGCCGACGAACTTGCCAGTATTGATATCGATCGCGACCAGCGCTTCGGTCTGATTGATGACGATGTAGCCGCCGCTCTTCAACCAAACCTTGGGCCGCAGCGCCTTCTCGAGCTCGTTGGTAATCCCGAAGGCGTCGAAGATCGGCACGGCGCGGGTCCACAACTTCACGCGGTTGATCAGCGCGGGCTGGAAGCGTTCGACGAATTGCACGGTCGAGGCGTAGAGTTCCTCGTTGTCGAGCCAGATCGTTTTGAAGTCCGACGAGACCTGATCGCGCAGGGTACGCTGCACGATGTCCAGATCGTGATGCACCAGCAGAGGCGCGGGGCGCTTCTCGGATTTTGCGCGGATGTCCAGCCACATGTTGTAGAGGAACTGCATGTCCTGCGCGAGTTCGTCTTCGGTGTGGCCTTCGCCGGCGGTCCGGATGATGAACCCGCCGGACATTCCTTCGCGATGCTTTTGCAGAATTTTCTTCAGGCGATGACGTTCTTCGTCGGAGGCGATCTTGCGCGACACGCCGTTGTGATCGACCGTCGGCATGTAGACGCAGTAGCGGCCGGGCAGTGCAATGTGGCTGGTGATGCGCGCGCCCTTTTGGCCGATCGGCTCTTTCGCGATCTGGACGAGGATTTCCTGGCCGGCCTTCAACAGGTCGCTGATAAGCGGCATCGGAGGACGCTCGCCGCGATCGGCGCTACGATGACGCCGGTCGCCACGTTCACCACGTTCACCGCGCTCCCCGCGATCGCGCCGCTCACCGCGCGACTCGCGCGGTTGTTGCTCTTGCACGGGCGAGTCAGCTGCCGCTTCGGCTGGAGCTTCGTCGACGGTATCGACCGAACCGGCCTCGCCGCGATTCTCCTGGCCCGGCCGATCGTCACGCTCACCCCGCCCGCGTCGGCGGCGGCCACGACGGCCGCGATGGAAACGCGAACCGCGATCCCGATCACGCAGCGCGGCGGTCAGCGAATGCGGCTGACGGGCGGGCTCGGGACCTTCTTCACCATCGCCCGCTGGCGCAGCGGCTTCTCCGCCCTCGGCCTCGGCCGCTAGCAGCTCTTCGGCGGCTTCCTGCGCGGCATCGACCTCGTCCATTTCTTCTTCGGTTTCAGCCAGCAACTCTTCGCGCGCTTCTTCAATTTCGTCGACGTCTTCCAGTTCCTCGGGATCGACCTCTTCGGGGACGACATCAAGAAACGGAGGCGGTTCGACGACTGGAGGTGGCTCGATAGCGGCGGCCGGCTCGGGTTCGGGAGCGGCTTCGACAACGAGTTCGGGCGCTGCCTCGGGCGCGGTTTCAACGACGACCGGCGCCGGTTCAACGGCAACCGGTTCCGGTTCTGGTTCTGGTTCAGGGACGGCTACGGGAGCAGCCTCGACGTGCCGCGGCCGGCGATACTTCGCCAGCGACTCTCCCGGCAGAATAAACGGCTCCTTGTCGCCGGCGGAAGGCGCGTCCGCTTCGACCACGGGCGCTTCTTCTTCGACGTACTCATCGGTCGAGGCAGGTGCGGCGGACTCGCTCGAGTACTTGGATTCCGGCAAACCGCCACGATCCCGATCACGGCCGCGACGGCCCCGACGGCCTCGGCGGTCGCGATCGCGGCCACGGCCACGTTCGCGCTCGGGGAAAGGTTTTACTTCGCCACCACCGGCGCCCGCGGCGGCAACGGCTTCGCCCTGCGGCTCGACGAACGGAGGCGGCTCAACCACGCCGGCTTCGGCTTCGGCTAACGTCACTTCCGATGGCGAAGCGGTTTCTCGATCGCGATCGCGGTCACGATCACGCTCCCGCTCGCGGCGTCGCGGCTTTTCGTCCTGCACCTTATCGAGGTCCTCGTGATGATCGTCGAAGAAGTCCGAGACGTAGAGGAACGTATCGCGTTCCAAACCAAGGTCGACGAAAGCCGACTGCATGCCCGGAAGCACGCGTGTCACTCGTCCCTTATGAATGCTGCCGGCGAGTGAGTACTCGTTGGCGCGCTGGAAATAAATCTCTACGAGGCTATCATCTTCAAGAATCGCCACCTTTGTCTCGTGGCGGTTGGAAGAAATGACGAGTTCCTTGCTCATCGCATGCTCTCCTTATGGAGCAGGCGGCGCTTGGCGTAAAACCGGTACGCAATGGCGGACACCCGTCGCTTCGGAACCCTCGGGTTCTTGAATTGGGCCGAGTCTCACAATAAGACGATAGGCGCTGCAACGAATGTCCTGACTGTGGGAGGGTTCGCGCGCTGGGGCAAATCGCGGAATCCGCCTCGAAAATCTTGTTTTGTTGTGTACCGGGGCCTGGCGGGCCGCCGCTTGGGTGTTGTTGCTGTGACTGGCCGCGCTGCGCGACGCAGCGCCGGCGCGCGTCAAGATATCGGAAATTTTCAGCCTAACCGGGGTTCTCGTGAAACAAACCGCCGCTGGGAGCCTTCGGCCTCAGGCCGGATCAGCCCATTAAGCTACCCCCACTATACACTAGTGAGAAGTGCGCCCGATTGCCCTTGCTCTCCTGCTGCCGCTCCTGGCACAGACCCCGACTTTGATCCAGGGTGAAATTCAGGACACAACCGGCAGCGCGATTACAGGCGCGACCGTGACCGCGGCGAACCCGGAAACCGGCCAGCGGCGCGCGGCGCAGTCGAACGTGGCGGGACAGTTCACGCTCAACAATCTGCCCATCGGCACATGGACGCTGACGGTTGCCGCCAAGGGATTCGGAGTGTTCAAGTCCGAGCCGTTTCTACTTTCGGTCGGCCAATCGATCACTCGGCGTTTCGTCTTGCAGCCGGCCGACGTCGTCGAAAGGCTGGAGGTGAACGAGACGATCGACGGCGTCGACGCGGCCGCGGCGAATGCGTCGGTGGCGCTGGGATACGAACGAATTGAAGAAGCCCCGGCGCGAAGCCGCAACTATTTGAACTTTGTTCTATCGGCGCCGTCGGTGGCGCCGTCGGCGGGCGGATCGTCGCAGCGGACGATGACCGGCACGCGCTCGGTCGCGCCCGACACCGGTTTCACATTCGCCGGCATCCGGCCGCGCAACAACAGTATTCAGATCGACGGCATGGACAACCGCGATGAAACGACCGGCGGCAATCGCGTGGCCGTGGGCTTGGAGATGATTCAAGAGTTTCGCGTGGCGGCGACATCGGTGGGATCGGAACTGGGCGGCGCGGCGGGCGGGATCTTAAACGTCGTCACGCGGTCGGGCGTGAATCTGCTGCATGGCGATGCGACGTTTTTCACGCAGCAGTCGCCGCTCAACGCGCAGAAGCCGGAGGTGGAATCGACGCTCGATCCGGGCTTCACGCGGTATCAGCCGGGTGTTTCGGGAATGGGTCCTTTGCAGAAGGACCGCACGTTCCTGGCGTCGGCGCTGGAGGTAGAGAACGAGCGCGCCGACGAACTCTCCAACGTGCCCGCGGAGTTTGATCGCGGGCTTTATCCAACATCGACGCGAGGCATGGAGTTTTCCGCCAAGCTCGATCATCATCAATCGGACAAAGGCGCGGTGATGACGCGTTATGCGTTTTCGCGCGGACGGACGATCGCGGAAGTACAAGGGCCGGACAATTTCGCGGCACGCAGCGCGCAGGGGTCGAGCCTCACGGCGGATCATTCGCTGGTCGGTTCGTGGATGCGCGTGCTGAATCCATCCACCGTGAATGACGCGCGCGCCCAGTTCGCCCAACGCGAGGTGGAACTCACGCCGAACGGAGCGGGCCCGCAGATCGACATTCCGGGCATCGCGACGATCGGCGCGTATCACCGAATGAACTCGCGGCGCACCGAGCGGCACTATCAGTTCATCGACAATTTCAACTTCACGCACGGTGCGCACCGGTTCAGCAGCGGCGTCGATATCCATCACATCACGCTCGATTCCACGATCCGCGACCGCTTCGCCGGCATATTCGTGTTTCCGACGCTGGCGGCGTATCGCGCGCGGCAACCCGATCTTTACATTAAGGCCTTCGGCGATCCGCGCACGCGCATTACCACGACACCCGCCGGAGCTTGGCTGCACGACCGCTGGCAGATCCGGCAGCGTGTGAATTTCGAATTCGGCGTTCGTTACGATCACCAACGAACCGCGCATAACGTCGCTCCGCGCGCCGGTGTTTCGTGGCGGCCTCTTGAGAGGAAACCTCTTGTTATCCGCGCAGGCGCGGGCCTGTTCTTCGACCGCTACCCGCTCGGTTTCTTAAACCACGCCGTGCAGAACAAGTACGAACTTTTCGCAACCGGCGCGCAGGCCACGCAGGCGTTCGCCGGCGTGACGCCAAACGTCTCGCGGTCGACGTATTCGCTTTCGAGCGATTTCCCATCGACGCACAGCCGCAAGCTATCGATCGGCGCTGAGTACGGCATCGACAAGGACACCTCGCTCACCATCGAAGCGTCGAACATACGCGGGCTGCATCTGCCGCGCATGCGCAATATCGCGGGCGTTTACCCGCCGCGATTTCTGCTGGAGCAAACGGCGCGATCCGCCTACACCGGCTTCACGGTTTCGGCGAACCGGCGGTTGTCGAACGAACTGGCGTGGCTGGTGAGTTGGACGCACGGCCGCACACACGACGACGGTTCCGACTACGACGAGCAGCCGCAGAACCCTTTCGACATTCGCGCGGACTGGGGGCCGTCGCGCCAGGATCAACGCAACCGTTTGGCGGCGAGCGCGATCTTCGAACTTCCGTTTCTCGAAGGCGTTTCTTTCGCTCCGATATTTACGTGGGGCGCGGGCCGGCCGATCAATCAGTTGTTGGCGAGCGATGTCTACCGCACCGGCGCCTATCCGATTACCGCGCGGCCGCCGGGCGTGGCGCGTAATCCGTATCTATCTCCGAAGCAGATCAATCTCGACCTGCGCGTGATGAAAACGATCGAAGTGCTGAACGAGCGCGCGCTCTTTCAATTCGGCGTCGAGAGCTTCAACCTGCTCAACCACACCAACGTTGAGCGCGTCAGCCAGTGGGCCGGGCCGCGGTATGGCGGCATCCTCGAAAGCCTGCCCGCGCGGCAGATCCAACTGATGACTCAGTTTGAGTTTTGACGCTTCGCCCGGAACGACATCGCGTGTTCGTCCCACGAGGCGGTGCCTTTCATGGATGCGCCGTCGATTGTGCCGTCCATCCGAAACACGCCCTCCGAACCAGCCTCGGCCGAGTAGAGCTTTCCCTCGACTTTGATCTTCGATCCGTCGATTGTTCCCTTCATCGGCGCCTTCGATTCGGGAAAAGCGACCCAGACGATCGCCTTTTCAACGGTCAGCGTTAATGTGCTGCGTCGCTCGCCTCCGGGCGTTTCCCAGACGAAGTCCCATTTGCCGGCGATGTCGGCGCCGAACGCCGCGATCGATAGAAATAGCGCTGCGAGTTTCATTCGCGTTCTCCTCTTCGTAGATACTCATCGTCCTTATGCAACCAGTCATAACGCGGCGGCGAGAAGATATCGAGGTCGAGCGTCTCTTCAAGCGCCACGGCGCGATGCGGCACGTTGGAAGGGATGTGCAGCACTTCCCCTTCGCGGACAACAACCGTGCGGCCTTCGAGTTCGAACTGCAGCGCGCCCTTCAGAATGTAGGTGATCTGTTCGGCTTCGTGGGAATGCTCGGGCACGACGCCGCCCTTTTCGAAGAACACCTGCGCGACCATGGCCTTGTCGCCGCTGATGATCTTGCGCGAGATCACGTCGCTCATTTTTTCCGTCGGGACGTCGTCCCAGCTCATGTGCTTGTGCGTCATCCTTGCATGATAGCTAGAGATTCTGAATGAAGTAGACAACGTAGCCGTTGGGATCCCGAATCGCAAACTGGCGTGCGTTGTAAAAGGTGTCGTTCATCGGTTCGACGACGTCGATCGCCATGTCTTTGTGACAGGCCCGTGCTTCGACTAGCGCGTAGAGCGCCGCGGCATCGGACGTATCGAACCATAAGCTCGCGGTTTGGCCGCCGTGTTTGCCATGCATATTGATGAGCACCTCGGCGCTGCCGAACGCGGCGATGCCGAAGTTGTCGAGGCGCAGGACTTCGCGAAAACCAATTGCTATGTACCAGTCGAGAGTGGCGATGACATCGGCGGCGTGGATCATGGGCGTGACGTGTGTAACCGAAGCAGCGAGCGCGGACATTCGCTCGCGGAATTCCGTCGCATCGAGCGGCGCGGGCGCTTCGGAGCCTAGCGAAATCAGCAGTTCGACGAGATCGCGGCGCTGTGAACGCAGCGCGAATTGCAGCGGCGTGAGGCGCCCTTCGAACTTCGACATGCGCCGGTCGAGAGCGTGCGGATTGTCGCGTACGACGGCGCGAATGAGATCGGCGTCGCCGAGCGACAGCGCGGAGAAGATGTGGTGGCGCGCGCCGCGTTCCGCGAGGAGTTGCGCGGTTTCTGGCATGTCGCCGGGCTCGCCGTTCGGCGGGTGAAAATAGGTCGCCCAACCGATGACGTCGAGTTCGTGATCGTCGCCGGCGCCTTGCGGATCCGTGCCCGCGTCGAGCAACATGCGAACGATTTCGAGGTGTCGATGCGCCGCGGCCCAATGTAGAGGATACGTGTTGTCGCCGGCTTCGCGCGCATTCGGATCGGCGCCGGAATCAAGCAGCGCGCGGACGGCATCGGCACGCCCCTGTTTGGCTGCTTCGTGCAGCGGGGTCCAACCGTCGGGCGCGGCATCGTTAGTCATCCATCGGATGATACACCCGCGTGCGCTAGCATGGTTGATTCATGCACGCACGCGCGGGCCTCGCGCTCTCCTTACTGACCGCCGCGCTATGGGGAAGCTTGCCCGTGGTGATGAAGCCGCTGGCCGAGCGGTTGGATTTCGTGACGATCACGTGGATCCGCTATCTGGCCGCGGCCGCGGGAATGACCGTCTTCCTGCGAAAGACCGGCGGGCTGCCCGATCCCCGCACGGTGCGGCCCGTGCAGTGGCTTCTGCTCTGCGTGGCCTTCGGAGGCTTTCTCGGCAACAACTTCGGCTACCTGATCGGACTGCGCAACACCTCGGCTTCAACGGCGCAGGTCCTGATCCAACTCGCGCCAATTCTCGTCATCTTCGGCGCGGCGTATTTCTTCAAGGAGCACTTCGGGCGATGGCAGGCGATCGGCGTGTCGACATTGATCGCCGGGATCTTGCTCTTCTTCCATCACAAGCTCGCTAACTTTGGCACGGCGGATTCGAACTTCAACGCGGGCGTCGTCGCGTTGTTGTGCGCGGCGGTGGTGTGGGCGACTTACGCACTCGCACAAAAGAAGCTCCTGCAATCGATGAGTTCGGTGGCAGTGATGGCGTTCGTCTACGCCAGCGGTTCGGTGCTGATGGCCCCGTTCGCGACCCCGTCGTTGTTGAAGGACCTCGACGGCACACGCGCCTCGCTGCTCGCGTATTCGTGTCTCAATTCGCTACTTGGCTACGGCTTCTTCAGCGAGGCACTGGCGCGATGGGAAGCGGGAAAGGTCAGCGCGGTTGTTGCGCTGGCGCCATTGTTCACGGTGTTCTTCAGCTACACGCTTTCGTGGCTGTTGCCGGGCTTCGTGGCGGTCGAACCGCTCGATGCGGGCAACATCGCCGGAGCGGTGCTGGTGGTGGCTGGGTGCATGATGACTTCGCTGGGACGGCAGAAACCTGCATAATCTGAATAGTGATGCGCACCGCGGCCCTTCTTCTCCTGAGCGTTGCCCTGATGGGCAAAGACAACTACACGACCCAGGCCCGCGTCGTCGCCGTGGGCGATATTCACGGCGACTACGACCGGCTGATCGAAATCCTGAAGACCGCGAAGCTGATTGACCCGTCGATGCTGAAGTGGTCTGGAGGTAAGGATCATCTCGTCTTCACGGGAGACTTCGTCGATCGCGGCCCTGCGTCGCGCAAGGTGCTCGACTTTGTCATCGCGCTCGAATCGCAGGCGGGTAAAGCGGGTGGCGAGGTGCATCCGCTCATCGGCAATCACGAAGCGATGAATGTTTACGGCGATCTGCGTTATGTTACCAAGGACGACTACGCTGCCTTCCGCACTGAAAAGTCCGTTTCCGCGAGCCCCGACCAACCATTGGGCTGGGCCGAACACCGCAAAGCGTTCTCGCCCGAGGGTAAATACGGCAAGTGGATTCGCGGCAACAATGTGCTGGTCAAAGTCAACGAGACACTCTACCTGCATGGCGGGCTTGCGCCGAAGTTCGCGGATCTGAAACGGTCGAAGATCAACGATCAAGCGAAGCTCGAGCTACAGGATTTTTCGTTGATCGAGAAGGGCGTCGTCGGCGATACCGAGGGCCCGTTGTGGTACCGCGGCCTTGCGACCGAAAAAGAAGATCAGCCCGCGATGAACGCGCACATCGACGCGCTGCTGGCCGCGCATCAGGTTAAGCGCATCGTCATCGGACACACCGTCGTGCCGGCGATCATGCCGCGATTCGGCGGAAAGGTCGTTGTGATCGATGTCGGGTTGTCGCGGGTGTATGGCGGCCCGCCCGCGTTCCTCGAATTCGTCAAGGGCGAGGGGTTTGTCATCCACCGGGGCCAGCGGGTAAGACTCCCCGCGCTTGGCGCCGATGCAATGCCCTACCTGAAGTCGGTCGCTGAATTGGAACCGGCCAACTCACCGCTGCGGAACTTGCTGCGCTAGCGCGAAGCCGGCGGCCTGGGTGATGGTTTGGTTCCGTATGACCGCCTCGTTTTCATGATGCGGGTTCCTCCAAACGGAAGAGTCTCTTCAGCCGCTCCAAGCGCCGCCAATCAGATGATTCGATCTCTGCTATTCGAATCGCAGCGCCAGCATTGGGTCGATTCGGCTCGCGCGCCGCGCGGGCACAAGTCCGGCCAACGCCGACACAACCGACAACAGCATTACCGTCAGACCCGCGATCCACGGATCGCCCGGCTTCACCCCATAGAGTTGCGCCGATACGTATTGCCCGAGCCCGATCGCCGCCGGCACTCCGATTACCAGTCCGAGAGACAGCAGCAGCAGCACCTCGCGCATTACCATCCATACGACGGATCCAGGGCGCGCGCCCAGCGCCATGCGAATACCCAGCTCTTTCGTCCGTCGCGCGACCACAAACGCC
>VFZQ01000055.1 GCA_016871135.1 Acidobacteriota bacterium
GGGTCCGATCGAACGCGACATGTCGAACGGCGAACAGATGGCACGCGATGGGAAGCAACTCTCGATCGCCGGGCGCAAGTACACCTACGGCCTCGGCGTTCACGCAAAGTCGGAGATTGTCTTTGACATCGACAAAGACTTTTCGCGCTTCGTGGCCGATGTCGGTGTCGACGACGAAGTAGCGGCGGGCAAGGGCTCGGTGATCTTCCAGGTTTTCGGCGACAACGTGAAAATGTTCGAAAGCACCATCATGCAGAGCGGCAATCCTTCGCGGCGCGTGGACTTGAACGTCGTAGGCGTGCAGTTGCTGAAGCTTGTCGTGCTTGATGGCGGTGACGGTATCTCCTACGATCACGCCAATTGGGCGAACGCGAGGTTGTACCGCATCGCCGACGGCGTTCCTCCGCCTCCGGGCGGGACGCTGCCAGGCGCGCCGGGCAATCTGGCGGCGGCGCCGGCCAATGCTCGAGTGACTCTGGAATGGGCTGCGGCTTCGGGCGCTACGAGCTACAACATCTATCGAGGCCTTTCCTCGAACGGACAATCTACCGCGCCGATCGCAATGGGCTTGACGTCCTTGCGCTACATCGATACCGCGGTGACCAACGGCGTGGAATACTTCTACAAAGTCTCGGGCGTTAACAGCGCGGGTATTGGCGCGCGTTCGAACGAGGCGAAGGGCAAGCCGCAAGTGGCGCCGCCATCGGCGCCGGGCAATCTGACAGCCACGCCGGGCAATGCGCAGGTGAACTTGAGTTGGAGCGCCGTTCAAGGCGCGACGAGCTACCTTCTCTATCGCGGCACGACATCGGGTGGGCAAGCGTCGGCGCCAGTGCGGACAATCAACAACGGCACGAGCGTTGTCGATACAGGCCTGACGAACGGCACGAAGTACTACTACATAGTGGCGGCGGCGAATCCGGGAGGTATCGGCCCGAAATCGAATGAAGCCGCATCGACGCCAAACGTTGTGCCGGGTGCGCCCACGGGTTTGGCCGCCGAGCCGGGCGACGCGAAAATCGCATTGAAGTGGAACGCCGTTAACGGCGCGACATCGTATAACGTCTATCGCGGCACAACCGCGGGTGGTCAGGCGGCCTCGCCGATTGCAACGAACGTCACGACCACGACGTTTCTCAACACGGGCTTGACCAATGGCACAGCGTACTTCTTCAAAGTGGCCGCCGTGAACTCGGCGGGCGTTGGCGGGACGTCGAATGAAGCTTCGGCGACGCCGGGCGCGCCGCCATCCGCACCCACTGCGCTAGCCGCGGCAGCGGAGGACAAGGCAGTGACGCTGACATGGCAGGCGGCGACTGGCGCTGTGACCTACAACGTCTATCGCGGTACCGCGTCGGGGGGGCAAGCCACGACTCCAATCGCGACCAACGTCGCAACGATTACGTTCAAGGATACGGGTCTGACCAACGGCACGAAGTATTACTACAAAGTCGCCGGTGTCAATCCGAGCGGCATCGGCGCGCGATCAAACGAGGCCTTTGCAACGCCAAACACCGCGTTACCGGCTCCGGCGACCTTGACGTCGGAAGCGCGCGACACGAAAATCACGCTGAAGTGGGCCGCCGTTACGGGCGCGGCGTCGTACAACGTGTATCGCGGCACGGCCACCGGCGGCCAAGCGGCAACGCCGATTGCGACGGGCATCACAAGCTTGTCCTACATCAATACCGGTCTGACGAATGGCACGGCGTACTTCTTCAAAGTGGCCGCCGTGAATTCGGCGGGGCCGGGCGCGATGTCGGTAGAGACTACGAGCACGCCCGTTGGCATCCCGCTCGCGCCGGCGAACCTGACGGCGACCGCGGGCAATCAATCGGTGACACTGAACTGGCAGGCCGCGGTGAACGCGGTGACGTACAACGTGTATCGCGGATCGTCTTCGGGCGGCCAGTCATCCACTCCGGTGGCTACCGGAGTGACATCGACGACGTTCACCGACATGGGCCGCATCAACAACGTCGCGTACTTCTACAAAGTGTCGGCCGTGAATGGCGCCGGCATCGGCCCGCGCTCGAATGAGGCTTCAGCAACGCCGCAACCGCCCGTGTCGCCGCCGGAGGCGGTCTCGGCCGAAGATCGGGCGATTTGGCGATTGCTGCGGCAAGCGACGTGGGGCCCGACCCAAGCCGATTTCGACCGCGTGAAGCAGATGGGCATCGACGGGTGGTTGACCGAACAGCTCAACATGGCGCCAACGTTCTGGCCTGATACGCTGCTGACGCAATCGCTCGAATGGACCGAGGAGTACTTCTTCGTGCGAGCGCTGCAAGGACCCGATCAGCTGCGTCAACGCGTGGCGTGGGCGTTGAGCCAGATCTGGGTTGTCAGTGGCGTCGAAGTGACCAACGCACGCGCAATGCTCGGCTACATCCGGACGCTCGACAACGGTGCGTTCGGCAACTTCCAGGATCTGATGCGGGCGATCACATTAACGCCTGCGATGGGCGAATACCTCGACATGGTGCAGAACAAGAAAGAAGCCAATGGCATTCTGCCCAACGAGAACTTCGCTCGCGAGTTGGCGCAATTGTTCACGATCGGCTTGACCGAGTTGAATCCCGACGGTACCCCGAGAACGAACGCCCAGGGCCAGCCGATTCCGACCTACACGAACGATGACATTCTTGAAATCTCGCGTGTCATGACGGGCTGGACCTATACAGACGGCATCCCGGGCCAACCGACACGGCAGAACCCGGCGCGCTACGACGGGCCGATGGAAGCCGTCGAATCGCTGCACGACAACGGCGCCAAGCGATTCCTGAACACCGATGTCCCAGCGGGGCTGACGGCCACGCAGGATCTCGACAACGCGTTGGGCATCATCTTCCGGCATCCGAACGTTGGGCCCTTCATTTGCCGCCAGTTGATTCAGCGGCTGGTGACCTCCAACCCGAGCCCCGGCTACATTCGTGATGTGGCGGCGGTGTTCAACAATAACGGACAAAACGTCCGCGGCGATTTGCGCGCGGTGGTGCGTGCGATTCTGACCCATCCGGAAACGGCGCAAACGGCGGCGAACGGCGGTAAGCTGTCCGAGCCCGTGCTCTACATCACGCGCCAGATCCGGGGCATTGGCGCGACCGTGACCGATACGCCGTTCATGAGCGACATGAGCGCGGAAATGGCGCAGCGGGTTTTCCATTCGCCCTCGGTGTTCAACTACTACTCGCCGAACTTCCGGGTGGCGGGGACAACGCTGACCGCTCCGGAATTCCAAATCTACACGACGGCCACGGCCACAATTCGCGCCAATTTCGCGGGGCGATTGGTGAACGGCAACTTCGGCTCGAACGTCAATCTGAATCTCACGCCGTGGACCGACTTGGCAACAGACGCGGGACTACTGGTCAATCGAATCAACAGAGTGATCCTGGGCGGAACGATGTCGGCCGAGATGAGAGCGACGATCGTCGACGCCATTCAACGGTCACCGAACGCACGCGAGAAGGTACTGACTGCGTTGTATCTAACCTTCACGTCATCGCAATTCCAAGTGGAACATTAGGGAGGAAATCAACATGAGAAATCGACGTGAATTCGTAAAGCGGTGCGGCACGCTGGCCGCGATGGGAGCCGGGGCGCAACTACTGCGCCTCGGCAGTATCGCCGCGAAGGCGCAAACGGCGCAGGACTACAAGGCGCTGGTCTGCGTGTTCTTGTTCGGCGGCAACGACGGCAATAACACCATCGTCCCTACGGACAGCCGGTACGCGGCGTATCAGGCGATGCGTCCGAACATTTCACTTGCGCAGAACGTCCTGCTGCCGGTTGGCGCGCAAGGAACGAGTTACGGACTGCATCCCCGCCTGCTCAACGTCCAGCGGCTCTACAACGCGCAACGCGTGGCGCTGATCTTCAATGTCGGAACGCTTGTATCGCCAACGACGAAAGCGAATCTAAACTCGGTCACTCTGCCACGTAATCTGTATTCGCACTCGGATCAGACATCCCAGTGGCAGACGGCGAATCCGACCATCAACGGCGGCTCGGGATGGGGCGGCCGCATGGCCGATATTCTGGCCACGCAAAGCGCCGCAACATTCCCGATCGGCGTTTCGGTGAACGGCGGCTCGGCCCTCTTGAATGGCAACACGACGCGGCCCATCAGTCTGATGCCTGGATCCTCGCTCGGGCTGGAGCGATTCGGCGACGGCTCGGCGATGAATGCGCGCGAGGCGGGCTTGCAGCAACTCCTGACCTTCGACACAGGCATGCAGATGATCGGCGCGGCGAGCGGCGTGATGACGCGCGCGGTGTCGGCGGCGCAGGCGATCAACGCGGCTCTGGCTGGCGGCACCCCGTTGACGACGGTGTTTCCAAACACCGGACTCGCACAGCAGCTGCGGCAAGTGGCGTCGGTGATTCGGGTGCGCGCGGCGCTCGGCATGAATCGGCAGATTTTCTTCTGCGGCATGGGCGGGTTCGACAATCACAGCGACCTCCTGCCGTCGCACGACAACCTCCTGAACACGCTCGACGGCGCGCTCAGCGCCTTCATCGCGGCGACCGATGAGATGGGCGTGTCCGACGCGGTCACAACGTTCACAGAGAGTGAGTTCGGGCGCACGGGAAATCCGTCGAGCTCCAACGGCTCCGACCACGCCTGGGGTAGCCACACGATGGTGCTCGGCGGAACGGGCGCGTTAAACGGCGGACGGGCGTTCGGAACGTTTCCGCGGCACGAACTGCGCGGGCCGGACGACGCGGGCAGCAGGGGTCTGTGGATTCCGACGACCGCGCTGGATCAGTACGGAGCAACGCTAGCGTCGTGGTTCGGTCTGTCAGCAACCGATCTCAACAACGTGTTTCCCAATCTGCGCAACTTTGCGAATCCGACAATCGGATTCATGCGCTAGTTGGCGGGCGCGCGGGCCGAATGGATGCGGCCCGCGCGCTTTTCTCATCGCACGAAGTAGCCAGCGACGCGCCACGAACTACCCTCTTTGCTAACCACGACGGTTTCGATCGCGCTCGCTTTGTTGGCGAACTTGGCGTTAAATGTCATGACAATGTAGTCGCCGTCCGGCGCGCCTGGGAGCGTCTTAGTGGCTTGCGAGCTTGCGTGTTTGCGCGACTCCAGCGCGCCGAGCATCTCGCGCACGCCCTTGACTTGCCGCTCCCACTCTTCGGCCGTGGCCTGCGTGCGAAACGGTTTGCTGGCCTCTTTCCACGAGTCGCGATATTTGGCGTTGTCCACAAGACCGAGCCATTTTTCGGCATCGGTGCGGGCTCTGTCGTCCTGCGCAAGAAGGACAAGCGAACTCAGAAAAATGCGGCGGGTGGTCACAACTTGTAGAGTACGCTGACCGCGCTAGAGTTGCAAGGTCAAATTGGGAAAGGGGCACTCGCGGTAGGTGAGTCCCTTTCGCACCGGCAGCCTCGCCAAGCTTCGGTCAAACCCTTCGTTGTCGAACCAGCGGTCTGCTTTATAGTGGCGTTCCTTGCAATGTCGAATGCACGGCCTCTTTCGCCTTCTCCGGGTAGTCGCTTCGATAGTGCCCGCCCCGACTCTCACGCCGATCGAGCGCGGCCATCGCGATCAAGAGCGCCACGCGGCGCATGCTGCGCAACTCGTAATCTTGCCGCGTCGGCGCGGGGCGCTTTTCCATCGGGACGGACCGGAGAATATCCGCCGCCTTTGCAAGACCTTCCTCGTTGCGCGTGATGCCGCAGTGATCCCATGTGATCGATCTCAGGTGCGACTCGGTCATCGCCGGGAAGACTTCGGTTTGCGGAATTCCTCCGCTCGGCGAGGCGGCTTCGAGCGCGAGCATCGACAACGCGGCGCGCGCACCGAAGACGACCCCTTCGAGCAGCGAATTCGAAGCGAGGCGATTGGCGCCATGCACGCCGGTACAAGCGACCTCACCCGCCGCGTAAAGCCGCGGTACCGTTGTCAAACCATCGAGATTCGTATGCACGCCACCCATGGCGTAGTGCGCCGCGGGATGCACCGGCGCGGGCGTCTTGGTGAGATCGAGTCCATAGCGCAGACAGGTCTGATAGATGCGCGGGAAGTGGTGCTCCATCACGCCGGGCTCGAAGTGGGTCATGTCGAGAAACATGTGCGGCGAGCCGGTGTGCGCGATCTCGCGCACGATAGCGCGGCTGACGATGTCCCGCGAAGCGAGTTCGTCGGTGAAACGTTCACCGGCGGCGTTGCGAAGGAACGCGCCGTCGCCGCGCAGCGCTTCGCTCAGCAGGAAGCGCGGGGCATTGTCGAAATGCAGCGCGGTGGGATGGAACTGCACGAACTCGATATCGCGTATGACAGCGCCCGCGCGCCACGCCATCGCAACGCCATCGCCCGTGGCGACGTTCGGATTCGTCGTCTCTTTGTAGACCCGTCCGAGCCCGCCCGTTGCGAGCAGCACGGCGCGCGCGAAGATCGGATGGCGTTCGCCGTAGCGCGCGTCGAAGGCGACGGCGCCGCGGACTTCGCCGTTCTCGACCAGCAAGTCGGTAACAGCGGCGAAACTGAGGAAGCGCACATTCGAGAGCGCCGCGGCCCTGCGGTACAGCGTGCGCGAAATTTCGCGGCCGGTTGAGTCGCCGTGCGCGTGAAGAATTCGATTGCGCGAATGCGCGCCTTCGCGGCCAAAGACGAGTTCGCCATCTTCGCGATCGAACGCGGCGCCCCATTCGAGCAGTTCTTCGATGACGTTTGGGCCCTCTTTTACAAGAGTCGCGACCGCCTCGGGATCGCAGAGGCCATCGCCGGCCGCGAGCGTGTCCTGCTCGTGCAGCGACACTTCATCGTCGTCCGACAACGCCGCCGCAATGCCGCCCTGCGCGTACTCGGAGGCCGACTCGTGCAGCGTGTCCTTGGCGAGAACGAGCACCCGGCCATGCGCGGCAAGCGTGATCGCGGCGCGCAGTCCGGCCACGCCGGCGCCAATTACGAGGTAGTCACAAACGATCTGTTCCGACGCGAGGGCCATACCCTCATGGTACAAACGAAAAAGAGCATGTCATCGCACGTTGTCACCACCGGCACGGCCCGTTACGAGTGCCGGATCGAGCGCGGTATCCTTTCGCGCATTGCAGAATTTCTTCCCGCCAAGGTCGGGAAGGTGTTTGTCGTTACGACCGCCGATGTGTGGCGCCTGCACGGGGCCCACATCACATTCCCGCACGAACTGATTTTGTTCCCCGGCGGCGAGCCGAATAAGCGACTGGCCGTCGTCGAACAGATGGCCGAGGAGATGTTGGCCAAAGGCGCCGACCGTTCGTCGATCGTGATCGCCTTCGGCGGCGGCATCGTCGGCGATACGGGCGGTTTTCTCGCGGCGATGTTCATGCGCGGAATCCCGGTGATTCAAGTGCCGACAACGCTCCTGGCGCAGGTCGACGCTGCGATTGGCGGCAAGACGGGCGTGAATCTCGCAAGCGGCAAAAATCTCGCGGGCGCGTTTCATCAACCGCTGGCCGTGCTGATCGATCCCGGCGTGTTGGCGACGCTCCCTGAACGCGAGTACCGCGCCGGCCTGTTCGAAGTAGTGAAGTACGGGATCATCTCCAGTCCGAAGCTGTTCGCCCTGCTCACGGATCACTCGGCCGACGTGCTGGCGCAAAAACCGGAAGCGGTCGACTTCATCGTCGACGATTCAGTGCGCATCAAAGCGGAAGTGGTCACGGCGGATGAAAAGGAATCGGATCTCCGGCGCATTCTGAACTACGGCCACACGCTCGGCCACGCGCTGGAAGCCGAGACGAACTACACGCGCTTCCTTCACGGCGAAGCCGTGGCGTACGGCATGAACGCGGCGGCGTATCTGGCCGAGCGCCTGTCAATCCTGCCGAAAGCCGATGCCGATGAGATGCGCCGGGTGACGAATTTGTACGGCCCGATTCCAGCGTTGGATGGATTGAGCGGCGAGACGTTGGCGGGTCACATACTAAAAGACAAGAAAACGATTCAGGGCAAGACACATTTTGTGCTGGCGGAATCGATCGGACGCGTGCGCGTGGTGAGCGGCATCGCCGGATCGGACGTTGTTGCCGCGGCCGCGGCGGCGTTGCAATGAGCGCGCTCGAGGTTGGCAAGGGCACGACACCGGCTGGCGTGGCCACCGAAGAGCAGGCATCCCAGTATGTGCGCGGGATGTTTGCGAAGGCGGCGCCGCGCTACGATCTGCTGAATCACGTACTAAGCTTTCAGATCGATAAATACTGGCGCGCGCGCACGGTGCGGCGTGTGGCTGATACATTGGCGCGGCCGGATGCGGTGGTCCTTGATCTCGCCTGCGGAACGGGCGATCTGACGCTGGCGCTTGCGCGCGGCGCGCGGGCGAAAGTCATCGGCAGCGATTTCTGCCACCCGATGCTGACAGTGGCAAAAGAGAAGCGGGTTGCGCGTTTGTTCGAGTCCGATGCAATGCGATTGCCGGTGGCCGATGCGTCGGTCGATTTGATTACTTGCGCGTTTGGCTTCCGCAATTTTACGAACTACCGGCGCGGCATGGATGAGTTCTTGCGCGTGTTGAAACCCGGCGGGCGTGTGGCGATTCTCGAACTCTCTACGCCGCCGAACGCGGCGTTTCGCGCTCTATACGGTTTCTATTCAACACAGGTGTTGCCACGCATCGGCGCGGCTTTGAGCGGTGCCCCGGAGGCGTACACCTACTTGCCGGACAGCGTGCGCAAGTTTCCTGGGGCGCCGGCGCTGGCCGAAGAGTTCCGCGCCGCCGGTTTTGCGGGTGTTTCGTTTGAGTGGATGACGATGGGGATTGTGGCTCTCCATGTGGCGGCTAAGCCGGCCCGAACAGCGTGAGGATGTGGCCATCTGGGTCCTTCAAATTTGCGGCCCACTGGCCGGGGCTGACTTCAGCCGGCGCCTTCAGGAACTTGACGCCTTTCGCGGCAAGCGCCGCGTGCGCGGTGCGGACGTTTTCGCACGGGAGGATCACTTCCACCGCGCCTGTCTTGTGCGGGATCGCCCGCGCAAGGCCTTCGTTGAGTGCGAGGGTAACGCCGCCCGCGTTGAAGAATGCGAAGCCTTCGAAGCGTGTCGTGAGTTCGAAACCGAGCACGTTGCGGTAGAACTCGACCGCGCCGTTGGCGTCGTCGACGCCGAGCATGATCATGGAAATTGTTTGTGCCATGCCTCGATGCTACGGCCATTTCACGTTTTGACGTTTACCCGATCTTGCGAAATTGCGTGGGAGTCATGCCGTAGTGCATGCGGAATAGGCGTGTGAACGACGGCGGATTCGAAAAGCCGGCGCCGTCGGCTGCGTCCGCGATGAGGGCGCCGTTGGCGATTCGTTCCTTTGCGATCTCAAGCCGCAGGCGAGTGAGGTAAGCATGCGGTGTGGTCTGATGGGCAGCCGAGAACGCGCGATGAAAGTGATACGGCGACAGGCCGGCCACCCGCGCGGACTCTGTCAGGGAGACGCTGCGGCCGGCGTAGCGCATGTGCTCCCGCGCCCGCTCGATGCGCCGGAACAACTCCTTGCGCGTCGACAGCCTGGTAGCGGGGATTCGCGCGATTCGCTCCTGAATCTCCCTGTATAGGTGAAGCATGTCGTGCGCGATTTCGAGGAAGTCCTCTTCAAACGAAGAAGGCTGCGACTCGGCGCTGCACCGATCCGCCAACGATTGCACACGCCAGGTCAGAGGTCCGGAATGCCGGCGGGAGAGAAACTCGAGCGCCGGTGCATCGCGCTCCGGATCGTCGAGAGCCGCATCGACCGGTGTTGTCGCGTCAAGCGCGATACGCTCCACGAAGCCGGTCTCGAAGAACACGCAGCATGTGGTGACAGGCGTGAGCGAATCGATCGCGATGGAGTAAACCTCGCCGGCGTTGCAGATCAGAAACTCGTCCGGCCTAAGCCCGAACACGCCGGCGTTGGTTCGCCAAAACGCTTCGCCTTGCATGACGGTCTTAATCGACAGCGGCCCGGCGAAGTTTTCTGCGTGGTGGATGCGCGCCGTCGCGTGCAGCACAAGACTCTGGATGTGAAATGCCGCGCCGATGGGAAAGACAAACGGTGCGCGCTCACTCGGTCTCGGCAAGAGGGACTTCGACATGAACCTTCAGCCAACCGCCGTCGTCTTTGCACGCTTCAAAACGGCCGCCATTATTAATTGCGATGTTGCGGCAGGACAACAACGTCTTGGACGCAAGCGGCTGATAGAGATTCTCAATCGAAAGACCCGGTGTTTGCGCGAGAAACTCAATCTGTAGCATGTCGCCGGATTCGCGAAACGAAACCGCGGCCGTCCGGCGAACCGGGCCCGCCTGTCGAATGAAATGCAGCACCGTGCGAATGAGATGCCGGAACTGCTCGCGGTCAACGAAGATCATCGGCAACTCTGCCTCATCGCGTTGCACGTCGAGGCCCTCGCTGATCCACGCCTCTTCCAAAACATCGGCGAAGATCTCCTGGGCGTCGACCGCGCTCGCCATTGGCGCGGCAATCTGAAACGCGTGCAGAATGTCGTTGACGACCCAGTTCGCGTTGTCGACCATCTGCTGCAAGCGGTCCACTTGATGGCCCGCGGGCGTCGAATCGCTCGCGGTGAGTCGCAGGTAATAGGCGATCGATTCGAGCGCGCTTAGAGGCTGGCGCAGCTCATGCACCAGGTGTTGGATGACATCGGAGGCCGGGAGGTTGAGAGTGTCGGATTTGAATTCCGTGGGTTGGGCGATTGGCGACATAGACAGTAGGGACAAGCGCGAGTGTAGCGCACATTGGCAGTGACATTCTCACCCGGAAATGTCGCGTAGCGAAATGATCGATAACGCCAGGGTCAAGCCGATCATCACGGCCACCGAAGTCCAGGCAACGGCGTTGTAGGCGCGCGAATTCGTCCACTCGCGCATGAGGTATTTTCGATTGACGATGATCGTCATGTAGATCAGCACGAATGGCAGCAGCATGCCGTTAACGACTTGCGAAAGGAGGATCATGCGCACGAGCGGGAAACCCGGAATGAGAATCACGCCGCCGCCGATGACGATCAACAGCGTGAAAAGCCAATAAAACACCGGGGCCTCGCGCCATCGCTTGTTCACGCCCGACTCAAAGCCCAGACCCTCGCATACGGTGTAGGCGGTCGATAGCGGCAGAATGCAAGCCGCGAATAGCGACGCGTTGAGCAGTCCTGCGCAAAACAAAAGATAGGCATATTGTCCGAAGGGCTTGAGGCCGAGCGCGGCGTCGGTCGAGTCCTTGATCTCGCGCGGCTGCACGCTCCAGATCGCGCCCGCGCAGGCGACGATGATGAAGAACGCGATGATTGTCATCACCACGCACCCAACGATGACCTCGATGCGCGACTCAACGTATTCCTTCGCCGAGATCCCCTTCTCCACGATCGCGGCCTGCAAGTAAAACTGCATCCACGGCGCCACGCTGGTGCCGACCATGCCGATCAACAGCTTGATGTAATCGGTGTCGAAGAACAGCACGGGCTTGACGGAATAGATCGCCGCTTCCTTCCAATCCGGTTTCACGAGTACGCCGCTAACGATGTAGCAGACATAGAGCGCGGTGGCGAAGAGAAAGATGCGCTCGACGCTGGCATAGGTGCCTTTGACGACGAGCAGCCACACGATCAACGCGCCGATCGGCACGGATATGTACCGCGAGATCCCAAACAGTTCGAGCGAACTGGCAATGCCCGCGAAGTTGGCCATGACGTTGGTCAGATTCGCGCCCAACAAAGCGACCATGACGAAGAACGTCGTACGCAGCCCGAACTCTTCACGGATGAGATCGGAAAGCCCCTTGCCCGTAACCGCACCCATGCGCGAGCACATCTCTTGCGTAACGATGAGTAGCAATGTGATCGGCAGCAGTGTCCACAGCGGGAGATAGCCATACTTCGCGCCGGCTTGTGAGTAGGTGAAGATTCCGCCCGCGTCGTTGTCAACGACCGCCGTAATGAAGCCCGGCCCGATGACCGAGAAGAAGACGGCGATGTGATATCGAAGGCGCTTGAACACGTGCTAGTCCTGCCTCAGTACCGCGATGATATCGTCGGCGGTAATCACACCGAGGATGCGGTTTTCTGTATCGACCACGGGTAGCGCGAGGAGGTTGTATTTGTCGAAGAGTTCGGCGGCGCGCGCCTTCGTTTCCGCCGGCGGAATCGTGATGAGGCGTTCCGTCTGGATCTTTTCAAGGGGCGTCGCGGCATCGTGCAGGAAAAGCCTTGCGATAGGGACAGCGCCGGTGATCTGCTCCGCGCCATCGGTTAGAAAAATCGTATTGGTGGATTCGAGCGCGTCTTCGCTCAGTCGCGTCGCGGCAAACGCATCGGCGATCGTCGACGCCGCTGGAAGGGAAATGAAGTCGGTGGTCATCATGCCGCCGGCGGAGTCTTCATGATGTTCGAGCAACTCCTCGACGTCGTGCGCGTCTTCGTCCGACATCTCTTCCAGAATTGCGTCGGAGCGCTCCTCTTCCATCTCCGCCAGAATGTCGGCGGCCTCGTCGGGGTCCATCTCTTCGATGATCTCGGCGGCTTTCATCTCCGTCAGCGATTCCAGAATGCTCGCTTGAATGTCCGGATCGATCTCCGACAGCGCTTCCGCGGCGACTTCGGAATCGAGCGAGCCGATCAGCGCCTGGCGGTCCGATGGCCCAAGCTCTTCGACGATATCCGCCAGATCGGCCGGGTGCATGGTCTCGAGCGCTTGCGTCGAGATGTTCAAACGCAGCCGCCGCTGCGGGTCGGCCTCGACGATGTTGCAATACTCCCAACGAATCGAGTTGATGGGAATGTGGACCATCAAGCGGCGAACCAGCGGGCGCGGCACGACGCCCTGCACCAGACGGCGGAACATCGACCGCAGTCCGATATCCACCTCTTGCACGCGCAATTCGTCATGGCCGTTGGAGCGGTGCAGTTGAAAGGTGACATCGGTGACGCGGACGACTTTGCGGCCGTGAACGTCGATGATCTGCTGATCGAGCAGGTCGCGCTCGAGACGCAGCATGTAGTCGTCGCGATGATACGGCGTGAGCTGTTCGTCGCGCAGCCAGATGCCATCGAGCGAGATTCTGTCGATCTGATCGTGGCGAACCGACAGCCATGCCCAACCGCCGCCGATTAGATAGCGGTCGACGCGGAAGCGGTCGACCAACGGCACCAGCGCCGCATCGCGCACACGTCCGAGTTTGCGGCCCTTAAGGTCATAGACCTTGAGCCCCATAAGCTCGGTGAAAAAGATGTGCTCCAGCATCGCGGGGGTTCCGGTGACATACTTGGCGCGGCGGCTATTATCTACTATCGCGCAGGAGGGCGGTGCGAGGGAAGTATATTTTGGCTGGGCGGAGTTGATTTTCGAAGTTCGTAAGGCGGAAGAGGGCGGTTACTGCGCGCGGGCGATC
>VFZQ01000056.1 GCA_016871135.1 Acidobacteriota bacterium
GCCAGCAACGGAGACCGCAGCGAGAACGCGGATTATCAGTACGGCAAGCGGCGGCTTCGCCAGATCGATGGACGGCTGCGATTTCTCGGCAAACGGATCGAAGCCGCTGTCGTCGTGGATCCCGAAACGCCGCGATCGGGCCAGGCGGCCGAGAGAGTTTTCTTCGGCGCAACTGTGCGTTATGCCAACAGCGAAGGTGCTGAGCGCGTGGTGAGCATCGTCGGCGTCGACGAGATCGACCTCGACCGGAATCACATCAGTTGGGTGTCGCCACTGGGCCGCGCGTTGCTGAAGTCGACCGAGGGCGACACAGTCGTTCTTCACGCGCCTGGCGGCACGGAGCATCTGGAGATCGTCGAAGTCGTCTACCAGCGCATTGAGGTGCAGCCGTTCCGCCCACCAGCGGGGGCGGAGTCCTAGCTACTTCCGCTCGTCCGGCCCCGGCTTATCATACGGCGCGCCGGTGCCCGAAGATCCCATGAAAAACTTCTGCCCGCTGGCCAGTGTCACGTCGCGGCCGTTGGCGCGGTTCGAGCGGTCCTTTGCCTGATAGCCGTCGACAACGACGACATCGCCGTACTTGATCGAGTCGCGTTTCAATCCGCGGCGCAGCAGCGAATTCGGTGTGCCGCCTTCGACCATCCACACTTCCTTTTTGCCGTCCTTGGTTACTTCGACGTGAATCCAGGTGTGCGGGTTGATCCACTCGACGCGCACGACGGGCCCCTTCAGAAGCACGGGGCGGTTCGGATCGAACTCGGCGCCGAAGGCGTGATGCGCCAGAACCGGCGCCACCTTCCACGCAATAATGCCCGCCGCCACGGCGAGCGCGAAAACAGTTACCCGAAGTTTCATTTCTTCTCGACCTCCTTCTCCAAAATCCGCGCACCCTTCAAGATTCCTTCGAACGAGTAGTTGCCTTCGTGGCATGCGTACTCAAAACCGCGCTGATCGGTCGCGGGAAACAGAATCTCTCCGCTCCACGGCTTCGTCCACACATTTGGATCTTCGACTGTGAACTGATACCGCAGCGTCTTTGCGTCAATCCGCGAGAACCGTTCGACTACGTGCAGATCGCGCGTCGCGCTGAACAGCGCGGGTGTGTCGTTGAAATTCGTCGTATCGACAACCAGCGTCGCGCCTTCCCACCGGCCGATCGAATCGCCCATCCAGCGGCGGATCTCAGGCGGCTCGTGTTTGCCGTTGATGCGGATAATGCGGGCGTCGTGCACCATCTCGTTCAAGATCATCACCGTGTCGTTCGTCTGCACGATGCGCTTCAAGTTGTTGTACATCACCGGGAGCATCGGCGGCCCCGACGACGTGCCAAACGCCAGCAGGCATCGCTCGGCGAGCGGCCGCAACTCGGGGTCGTCGTAAGGTCCAGGCTTCAGTCCTTCCTTGATCCAGAACGCCACGCCGTCGTTCGGGCGGTTGTACTTGGCGCGCTCGCGGGCTTTCTTAATCGCTTCGGGCGTCATTGCAGGAAGTTGCCCGTTGGCCGGGCTCGTGATGATCGAGGTACGGAACTTGCCGTCGATCTGGAACGCGCCGGTACCGCGATCGACCCAGAACGAATTGTAACCGCCGACGTTGCCCGCCGGACCTTGCGAGCCGTCGCCGCCGGCCGGAGGCGCGCTGCGATTGGGATCGCTCTTCTGATTCGTCGCCGCGACGATCGCCGCCTCCTGGCGTTCGATCGCTCTGGCTTCTTCGGCGGTCAACGCAAGGCGTTCGCCGAACTTGGCGGGCCGCGTCAACGGCGTGAGTGTCGCAATGTCGTAGGTCCCGGACAGATCGGGCCGGGCCTGTCCATAACAGGCGGCGAGCGCGGTCAATGCGGAAAGGAATATGCGTTGCATGGTGGCTGGCTCCTTTACTGACGAGGCAGCGGCTTGCGCCGGTGTTCTCCAAATATCAATTCTTCCACGAACTCGACGCACTTGAAATCCATCAATCGCGCATCGGGCTCCATACGGCGGTAGAGCGGCAAGGAAATCTTCCACGGCGCCGTGAAGACCTCCGGGTCTTCCATCGTCGCTTCGTAACGAATGTGATTGGCGCCGTTCAGCGTGAAGCGCTCGGTGACCTTGAGCTGATTGCTGTGGTGGGTGCCGGAGCGATCGAACCAAGTCTGATCGTTGAAGCCGGTCGTAACGATGACGAGCGTATCGCCCTCCCAGCGGCCGACCGACTGCCCCATCCATGAATCGGTCTCGGCGGGGCCGGGATCTTTGAACAAGATGTCCCGCACCGCGCCGGCGTACTCATAGTTCATGAACACCGAGTTCGTGTTCTGAATAATCTGGAACGGGAACGGCATGTAGGTAGCGCGCGGGATGCCGGGCAGATAACACTTCACCTCCGGGTCGCGGTCGATCCAGTTCTTGCGATTCTCGTCGCGCTTGGCGGCGGCATCGGGCTTGTACGGGATCTTGCCGCCTTCCACGACTCCCATACCGCCCGGCACCGATCCCACCGCACCGAGCCGAAGCGTGGGCACCGAGGCCAGCGGCCCATGCGGGCCGTCGCGCAACATCAACGAAGCGCGTGCCATGTGCCGTTCAACATCGTAGTGCGCGGGCCCGATCGCCTGCCAGATGCCGTTGAAATTCGGCTTGCCATTGGGCAAGCGGGGCTGCGCAACGAGCGCGGCGGAGAAGAGTATTGGCAGTAGTTTGGTCATGTTAGTAGAATGCGATCCAACGGCCCGCGAATGCCACGCCCATCCACAACGCGATCGACGCCAGCGCAATGACCGGCGCTTTATCGGCGGTTCTTGCTGCGACGCGGCGACGAACGGTGAACGTAAAGATGATAGCGAGAATCAACCCGCCTATTTTGTACCAGAACGGTGGACTGTAGTAGCACTTGATGGCTTCGGACAAGAACATCGGCACTCCGGTAAGGATCAACATTGCGATTGAAGCGCGGAGCCACGGATGCAGCTTACGTTCCAGATCGGGCGGCGCTTGATCGCGGAGGCCGATTCCAAGAAGCCGCAAGTCGAGCACAAACGCCGCGCCGCCCAGCAGGCCGAGCGCGAGAAGGTGCACACATTCGATCACCGGAAACATCCACAACGACTCGCGGACCTTCGTTCCGATAAACGTCGCTTCGAACGATTGGAAGTACGGTAGAAGGTCCATGTCAGTCGAACCACTTGTAGGCTTGCATACGACCACAGATGACCACGCCGCTCCAGAATACCAGCGAAAGGAGCCCGGCCAATCGCGCGCGTGGAGGCGGCTGCAGAGCGTCGTTCCAGTCATCGACACTCTTGAAAATCGTCTTGTGAAAAAGCAATGCGTTGATACCGGCGAGCGCGATCAGCACCAGCTTCACGCGAAAGAAGATGTTGCCATAGGCGCGCATCGGACTTGAATAGAACAGCAACGCCCCACTGATGACCATGATCACGAACCCCGCGACTCCAAACGGTTGGATGCGACTCGTGATTTGTGAAACTGGAACGCCGCGCAGGGCGATACCAACGAGCCGGAGATCCATCAGGGCGATGAACCCAAAGAACAGGCATAGCGTCAGCACATGCGTCGACTCGATGATCGGGTACAACAGGATGGATTCGCGAATCGCGACGCTGCCTCCGGTGGCCTCCAGCCATTGGAAGAACTCAACCATGATCCAGTTAGTATATTCTAGGAACTCGCCGCCTATGCGAACTCATTTGCCGAACCCGCGCACAACGGACCCGCGCAGGGCCCGCACGGCCAGTGCGCTTTCGATCTTCCTGATCGCCCTGCTCGCCGGATCGTGCCCCGCTCCACCAAAACCACAGCCTCCATACAAGCCTCTGGCGACGCTCGAAGAGGTGATGCATGGCATGGTGATCCCGAACGCGCATGTCGTCTGGAAGTCGGTTGGGACGATCATCACCAAGGAGGGCACGGAAGAAATTCGTCCGAAGACCGAGGACGATTGGATCGACATCGAAGCCAGTGCGACGATCCTCATGGAAGCGGGCAATCTCCTAATGATGGAGGGCCGCGCCAAGGATAACGGGAAATGGTACGACCTCTGCCGCGCGTTGGTCGACGCCGGCGATGGCGTCCGCCAGGCTGCGAAATCCAAGGACCCCGAACAGCTCTTCACTCGCGGCGGCTATCTCTTCGACGCCTGCCAGGCCTGCCATTTCCAATATCGCTTCACCGAAAAAGACCCGAATACGTTTCGCTCGCATTGAGGTCCGCTTCGCCTAAGAGCGACTACGTTCGCGACACGCCTAACGCACGAATGCGTTTGTGCAGACTCGTACGCTCCATGCCGAGAGTGCGTGCCGCGGCCGAAACGTTCCAGCTTGCCTCTTCCAGCGCCTTGGCGATGTGTTCGCGTTCGGCGCCTCGGCGAGCTTCTTCCAGGGAGTTCGGCGCTTCGGGATCGCGTCCGAGACGCAGTTCAATCGGCGCGTCATCTTTGTTCAATTCGTCGCCCGCTCCGAGAATCGCCATGCGTTCGACGACGTTGCGCAGCTCGCGCACGTTGCCGGGCCACGGATATCTCTCGAAGAGCGTGATCGCCGTGGCATCGAACGATTTGGGCCGTGTGTTGTTGCGTGCGCAAAATTCGTTGAGGAAGTGCTCGGCGAGATGCCGGATATCCTGCGGCCGCTCGCGTAGCGCCGGCACGCGCAGCGGCACTACGGCGAGCCTGTAATAAAGATCCTCGCGGAAGCGCGCCGCGGCCACTTCGGCGCTTAGATCCTTGTTAGTCGCCGAGATGACGCGGACATTGACGCGCACGGGCTGTTCGCTGCCGAGGCGGTGAAACTCGCCCTCCTGCAGCACGCGAAGCAACTTCGCCTGAGCGGCTTGCGGCAGATCGCCGACTTCGTCGAGAAACAGCGTGCCGCCGTCGGCGAGTTCGAACTTGCCACGGCGCATCGACGACGCACCGGTGAATGCGCCCTTTTCGTGGCCAAACAGTTCGCTCTCCATCAACTCGTTCGGGATGGCCGCGCAGTTGACCTTGATGAACGGTCCCGCCGCGAACGGCGAGTTTTCGTGGATGTGCGCGGCGAGCAGTTCCTTGCCCGTGCCCGACTCGCCGATCAGCAACACCCGTACATCGGCGCGCGAGGCGAGCGTCGCTTGCTCGAGCGTGCGGTGAAATGGCGGCGAGGTCCCGATCATGCGGACGCTACCGACCTGCTCTCGCAGGCGTTTGTTTTCCTCGCGCAGCGCCATCGAATCGAGCGCGTTGCGAACGGCGAGCAGCACGCGGTCGCGGTGCAGCGGCTTTTCCAGGAAGTCGAACGCCCCCGCCTGCACGGCTTCAACCGCATCGGCGATTGTGCCGTGTCCCGAGATCATTACCGCCGGCGCGGCGATACCGCCGGCGCGAATCTCGCGCAGCAGCTCGATACCGGAAGCGTCGGGCAGCCTCACGTCGAGTAGGAACAGCGCGACCTGATCCCGGTTCGCCGCACGGCGGAAATCGGACGCGCTCGTGAACGCCGTGACGGCGAAACCTTCTCTCTCCAAAATCATTCGCAACGACAGGCCTATATTCGACTCGTCGTCAACGATCCAGATGCGCCGCATGCGGCTCCTCTCGCCCGGCCGCCGGCAGACTCACGCGAAACGCCGCGCCGCCAAGCGTGCTCTCGTAATGTTCGATTTCGCCGCCGCACAGCATCACGCTGCGGCGGGCGATGGACAGACCAAGGCCCATGCCGTTCTTCTTGAAAGTGATCGAAGGTTGGAACAGAGTCGACCGCGCGAGATCGGTCAAACCCGGGCCGGAATCGGCCACTTCCACAACCGTGCGCGCGCCTTCGGAGAACGTGCGCGTTTGAATTCGTCCGCCCGGCCCAGCCGCCTGCGCGGCGTTCTCGAGCAGATTCGTCAGGACGCCGCGTACAAGATCCGGATCGGCCGTTGCGCCGGCGTGTTCGGCGAGCTGAATGTCGTAGGCGACGCCAGGATGGGAGGGGCGGAGAAACGCGACCCGCTCGGCCACCAGCGCGTTCAGATCGGTCTCGCGCGGATGCGCGGGCGGCTCGGCGGCGAAGTCGGAGAACGCACGAACGCGTTTCTCGAGGGTAGTGACTTCGTCGGCAACGATCTGCGAGGCCTGTTTCAAGAACGTCGAATCGACTGATCCGTTGCGCGCGCCGATCTCTTCCATTGTCAGCCGAATCGGCGTAAGCGAGTTCTTTACTTCATGCGCCATCTTGCGCGCCAGCATCTGCCAGGACGCCACGCGCGTCAACTCCACCAGCTTCTCGCGCGACTCTTCCAACTGCGCGGCCGTTTCGTTGAAGGCCGCGATCACCTGACCCGCTTCATCGGCGCCATCGCCCTCGATCCGCACCGCGAAATCGCCCGACGCCAACGTTTGCAGACCTAGCTTCAGCGATCGCATCGGCCGGCTGACGCGGAAGGCAATCCACATCAGGATCGACAGCGCGAGCACATAGACGCCGGCTGCGGTAACCAGCAGCGCAAACGTCACTCCGCGCCGAACGTCGTAGGCGCGGGCGCGCTCGACAAGTTCGCGCGCGCCCGAAATCTGTTTGGTCAGCTTGTTCATCGCGACGCCCCCGAGGGGGCGCGAGTACTCCCACACTTCGCCGTCTTGCCGCGTCACCAAATAGTTGAGCCGCTCACCCTGATCGCCGCTGAGGAAGAACCGTTCGGGTTCCTTGCTGGCCACAAAACGAACAACGTGCGGCGGCCATGCGTTTACTTCAAACGGCAGGTACCGGCGTGGCGCGACGCGACCGGCGAGCACGTCATGCTTTAAGGCCTCGCGCGACTTTTGGTACATCTCGCGGCCGGTGGTTTCAAGCGAACGCGAGAGTTCGTCAAGCTCGGCTGTTGTCGCATAACGCAGGCTTTGATCGAGCAGGCTTGTGGTGACCCAAATCATCACGGCCATCGGCGCCAATGTCGCGGCAAGGAAGACCAGGATCAGTTTCGTTCGCAGGCTCACGGTTAGAGTCTAGCGCTCCACTTCATGCAAACGGAATGGGCCTCGGTCGATCGACCATCGGAGCGCCTCGCCTCGTTGCGAGCGGCCGAACCACTCGACCAGCCGCGACAGCGTGACCGATGGGTCCAGCAGGAACCCGGCGGAATCGCGGGGCTCGTCGGCGCGGAGTTCGGCACGAATCCAGTGTGGCTCTCCGGCGGCGAGACCATACAACGCGATGCCGGTGTGATCGAACAGGAACCGTTCGGCGGCATCGCGCGTGAGATGCGATTGTTGATGCTTCACCAGCCCCAGCCGCACCGCCGCGAACTTCTCTTCCCAAAGGTCGAAGCTCACAACAAACCGCTCGACCTGACGGCGCGCAATCGTGCGGAACTGATCGTTGGAGATTGAGAGTTGCATCGTGAAAACAAGGCCCGCGCCGTCCTGCAGCTTCCGTAGCGTCTGGCCTTCGAGGAAGTGAAAATCGCTCGGCGGCAGGACGCGCAATACGCCGTCGTCGCGGCGCACACCGATGGCGCCGGCGCGCAGGTGCGGCGCCGTTGAGAGAGCCATCAGTAGCGTGCGTCGCGACTGCCGCATCAGAAGGTCGTCCCCGTCATGAAAATCGGTTCGACGCGACCGTCGCGCAGCGGGAAAGCGACATACATAAAGAAGCCGTCGCGGGTCCGGAATCCACCGCCAACGGAATTGCGGAGTGTCGCCGTGCCGCCTCGCATCCAGACCGAGCCGGCATCGTAGAACGCCGCCGCTTCGAACTTGCCCTTGAGCGAGTGGCCGTACTCAATCGAAGTGGCGGTGAGTTTGTCGGCGCCGAGCGGCGCGAGTTCCATCTTGTTCCAACCACGCAGGATTGTCGTGGTTCCACCCGTGAAGCGATCTCGCAGCGGAGCGCGGCCGTTCAGCGAGCCCGCGACGAAATCGGCGTTGATCCGCGAGGCGGCGCGGCGGTATTCGACATCCGCTCGCGCTTCGTGCCGGTTGAACTTGTAATCGCTCGACAACGCGCCCGTTCCGTTAGTAAGCCCATACGATGCGCGCAGGGTTGTGAGCCCACCCGCCACATCACCTCGCACGCGCCGATATCGCAGAGAATTTACCAGCGCGTGAGAGGCAACATTACGATCCGGCCCGGGGGACTCGAGCACGAACCGCTGTAGCCGCATGCCGATCTCCACGGCCAGCTCTTCCCGATCATCCCCTTGCCAGGGGATAAGCGTGACCGTAGGTTGGAAACTATCGACGCTGCGGTACAAATCGTTGGGTTTCGCCGCTTGCAAAGTGCGGGCGTCATATTGAGCGTGTGAAGTCGAAAACGCAAATCCGGGACGGATGCGCTCCCGCAGCGTCGAAAATCGATACGCCGCCTTCACTCCGGCCGAACGCTCCGTAAACGTGTCCGCGTCGGAAAACAATCCAAGCGACAAATGTTGTTTTCGTCCGTTGTGCAACCCGGCAATCAATTCGCCCGTCCAGCCTTGTCCCGAATACCACGCCAAGCGCGATTGCTGCGTGTCGAGCACAACATGGTGGCCCATTACGTCCAACACGACACGTACGTTGTCGGGTGAGCTGCCTTTCTTGAGCTTGTGCGACACCAGCCGCGCTTTTAGCTCGCGGCGCACACGTTCGCTCAATTTTCCGAACGCTTCCGGCGAGAACCGTTGACCGACGTAACTTTGTAGCTCCTCGCGCAAGTCTTTGGATAGCCGGGCTGCGTTAGCGCCGGAGATTTCCACGCTTTCCACGGTGTACCGTGAATTGACGTTCGCTTCGTCGGGTGCGTTCCAAGAGAATGCGCGGGCGGAGAAAACGCCGAACAGGAATCCCATCACGAATATCGCGGTGACCACTCGGCGGAAGGCTTTGCTACTTCGCATGCACTGACTGATGCAATCCGCTGGCCAATCCATAAGTCGTTGATTTGGCGTGCCGGGGCGCCGTTCTCGCCGTGTAACGTGGATCACCTGTGACACACGTTCACACCCAATCATGCGGTAGGCTAACGGCGTGGATCAATCTACGCTTCGGGCATGGTGGGCGCACCGGCAGGGGCTCGACGGCTCGTTTACACGAGCAACTTCGGAGGTGACGCTTGATCGCTCCGGCTGGGCGCGGTCGGTCGGCGGCGCCAATCCGTATTTGACCCTGTACGCCCGGGCGGGCGTTTCGCGAGAGCAAGCCGATGGCGACGCCGCCGCGCTGCGAATTCACGAACTGCCTTCGGCGCGTGGGTGCACCTACGTCGTTCCCGCGCCCGACTTCGCACTCGCGCTGCGTTGCGGACGCGATGCGGCGCAAACGCCTCTAAAGGTGGCGGCTAAGATCGGAGTCACAGCGAAAGAGATCGATACGTTGTGCGAGGCGATCGCAACGTCGCTGAAGAAAGGACCGCTCGACCCCGACGGCATTCGCGAAGCCACTGGCAGCGCCTCGCGCAATCTCGGCGCCGAGGGAGTGAAGAAAGGCATGACGACCACGCTGCCGCTTGCACTCGGGTTGCTGCAGTCGACAGGGGTGATTCGCCGCGTGCCCGTCAACGGACGGCTCGATCAGCAGCGGTACAAATACGCGGTGTGGAACTTGAAGCCGTTGAAGATCTCCGACGACGAGGTTTTCGTCGAACTCGCACGAAGGTACTTCCGGTGGATCGGCCCGGCGACAATGGCCGAGTTTCAGTGGTTCTCCGGTCTGGGCGTGAAGGCGGCGAAAGCCGCAGTCGAACCGCTGCGCCTTAGTG
This sequence comes from Acidobacteriota bacterium, assembly GCA_016871135.1. Classification (GTDB taxonomy): domain Bacteria; phylum Acidobacteriota; class Terriglobia; order Bryobacterales; family Bryobacteraceae. Next base: position 9,695 of record VFZQ01000056.1, read on the forward strand.
TTGTCGATGATAATCGCCTGCTCTTCCCCGACGACCTCGACGCGCTCCGCGCCTTCAAGCCTCCGAAGAGACCGGTCATCAGCCTGATCGCCAGCATCGATTCGCTGATCCATCACCGGCGCGATCATCTGTCGATGCTCGACTCCGCCGATACCGCCTTCGCCGGCGACAAAGGGCCCGTGAGCGGCGGACGCATCGCCGACATTCCGAACCATGCGATTGTCGATCGGGGGCGGATTGTCGGAGTTTGGGAGTATGATCCCTCAGCCGAAAAAATCGTCTATCTCACTTTTGGTGGAGCCTCTAAGGAAATCGCCTCGGCCGTCGCCCACACGGAATCGTTCATTCGCGATCAACTCGGCGACGCGCGTTCGTTTTCACTCGATTCGCCCAAGAGCCGCGAGCCGCGATTGCGGCAGTTGCGGGAGGAGTCCTGATGGATGCAGCACTGTTCGAGTGGGATCCTCACAAAGCGACGTTAAATTTGGAAAATCACGGCGTCAGCTTCTCAGAGGCGAGCACGGTGTTCGGGGATTTCCTGTCGGTGACGATCGGCGATCCGATTCACTCGGCCGAGGAATAGCGATTTGTCATTCTAGGAGTCTCGGCACTGCGTCGTTTGGTTGTTGTGGCTCATACTATGAGGGGAGAACGGAAACGCATCATCAGTGCGCGTCTCGCGGAACCGAATGAAAAACGCAAATATCAAGAAGGGATCTTCTAAAAGGCAGCAGGTTGAAGTGCTTCCTGAATACGATTTCAGCGGTGGCGTTCGAGGAAAATACGCGGAGCAGTATCGGCTGGGTACAAACGTAATCCTGCTGGATCCAGAGTTGGCCGCAGCGTTCCCCGACTCCAAGTCCGTCAACGATACGCTTAAGGCACTTCTTGCGCTCGCCAATAAGGGCAAGCAACGCGCGCTGTAACGAAAAACGGCGCAGCCAAGGCTGCTACCGCAACTGCACCGGCGTAACCAATCGCCGCCGCATCTTCGCCGCCCGCTCAAACTCTTCGCGCAAGCCCGCCCCGCGCAACTGCTCCCGCATCGCACCCAGCGCCGCGATCATCTCGCCGAGCGCCGCGTCAATCGGCTCCGGATTCGTCGCCAGGATGTCTTCCCACATCTCATACTGGCTTAGCGCCAGCCGCGTCATGTCGATCAATCCCGGCCCGCCCGCCCGCAGTTCCACGCCGTCGACGGTGCACGCCAGCGCCGTCGACACAAGCTGCGGCAGATGCGAAGTATGCGCCACCGTGCGATCGTGCTCTTCGGCATCGAGGATCAAGACATGCGCGCCGATACGCCGCACCCAGTCGACAAACGGATGATCGCAGTCGCGAGTCAACACCCACGTTCGATTGCGAAACAACGACGGATCGGCGCTTGCCGCACCGCGCGTCTCCTTGCCCGCCATCGGATGACCGCCCACGAACTGCGCCGCTGGAATGTGCTGGCCCGCCTCGGCGCAAATCGTCGCTTTCGTCGACCCCGCATCCGTCACCAGCGTGTGCTTGCCGATCGACGCGCCGATCAGCGGAATCATCTCGACAATCCTTCGAATCGGCTGCGCGAGGAATAGCAAATCGGCCCACCCCGCCGCTTCGTCCAACGCCATCGCCGAATCGATCACGCCGCTTGATAGCGCCTCCGCGATCGTCCTCGGCGAACTAACCCCCACAATCTCCCCATCGAATCCGGCCTGCCTGAGCGCCAGCGCGAAGCTGCCTCCGATCAATCCAACGCCGGCGATGGCGACGCGCTTCATCGTCAGACCGACCGGCCCACAGCGGCCGCAATCCCACGAAGTTGCCCCATCAACTCGGCAAATTGATCCGGGTACAACGACTGCGCCCCGTCACTCAGCGCATGTTCCGGATCGTGATGAACCTCGACCAGCAAACCGTCCGCGCCGGCCGCCACCGCCGCGCGCGCCATTGGCGCCACGAGGTTTCGCTTACCCACCCCGTGCGACGGATCGGCCAGAACCGGCAGATGCGTCAACTGCTGCAACACTGGAATCGCCGAGATGTCCATCGTGTTGCGCGTCGCGGTTTCAAATGTTCGAATCCCGCGCTCGCAAAGCATGATCTCGTAGTTGCCGCCCGACATGATGTATTCGGCCGACAGCAGCAGTTCTTCGATCGTCGCCGCAATTCCGCGTTTCAACAGCACGGGCTTCCGCGCCAAACCGAGGTCGCGCAGCAGATTGAAGTTCTGCATGTTGCGCGCGCCGACTTGCAAAATGTCGGAATACTCGCTCAACAGCGCGATCTGCGAGCGGTCCATCACTTCGCTGACGACAAGCAATCCGTTCCGATCCGCCGCCGCGCGCAGCATCTTCAAGCCTTGTTCGCCAAGCCCCTGAAAACTGTACGGCGACGACCGTGGCTTGAACGCCCCGCCGCGAATCACCTTCGCGCCGGCCTTGGCCACCAACTCCGCCGAGAGCGAAATCTGCTCTTCGCTTTCCACGCTGCACGGCCCGGCCATCATGACCACTTCCGGCCCGCCAATCTTCACTTTGCCAATCTCAACAACCGTACCTTGCGGGCGGAAACGCTTGTTCGCCAGTTTGTACGGCGACACAATGCGATGGCATTCCTTCACGCCTTCCATTACTTCGAATTCCGCTGGCTCGAAGTTGTCCATCGGCCCGACGCCGCCCAGCACCGTGTGCGACGTTCCGGTCGACCGGTGCACGGTGAAGCCCATCGTCACCAGACGGTCGATCACACGCTGCACGCTCTCTTCGGCCGCGCCCTCCTGCATGACAACTAGCATTGGCTACTTCCCTTCCATGCGCGTCCGTTCGAGCGTCCGCATTTCATCGATGATACGTTCAAACACGCGCTTGATCGCCGCATCCGGCAGTGGCCCCTGATTGGCGGCCGCGATGTTCTGAAACACCTGCTCCTCGCGCTTCGGGTCATAGACTGGCAGCGCGACCTGCTGCTTGATATCGCCGACGCGCTCGACAACCCGCGTGCGCTCGTTCAACAACGCCACCAGCCGTCTGTCGACATCGTCGATTTCCAGACGGCACGCGCCGAGCGCCGCTCTTGCTTCTTCGATCGTCATGCCTGAGCAGTCATCCTACTTTGCATCGCGCCGTTTTTCAACTCCCGCGCCAGCGCTTCAATACGCGGCTCCAACTCCGGCGTGCCCGCATGCGCTTCGATCAGCTTTACAAACGCGCTGCCGACGACAACACCATCGGCCAATCGCCCGACCGCCTCGGCGTCGGCCGCTTTCGCGATGCCGAAACCAACCGCCAGCGGCAACGACGTGTGTTCGCGCATGCGCTCGACAAGCGGCAGCGCCTGCGACGAAACCTGATCGCGAACGCCCGTCACTCCGGTTCGGCTTACCAGATACACGAAGCCCGACGAGAAGCGGCCAACCAGCGCCAGGCGCTCCGGCGTGCTTGTCGGCGCGGCGAGAAACACCGTGTCCAGACCCGCGTCGCGCATCGAAGCGACATAGGGCTCGGCTTCTTCGACGCTGACGTCGGTCATCAACACACCATCCACACCGGCCGCGTGCGCATCGGCCGC
>VFZQ01000057.1 GCA_016871135.1 Acidobacteriota bacterium
CTTCCGTCGCCCCGGCTCCATTGAAAATGTAGTGCAGACCTTTTGCAACCGGCTGTTGCAAATAAACGGGCCTACGGTGTTTCTTCGCCGTTAGCTGCGAAGGTTGGGCTAACGAAGATCTGGAGTTCTAATGATCCGAGGTCCATAGGTCCACAAGGAGTGTATCGGCGGGACTCCCCTAGGAGAATAGGCTTGAAGGACCAAAATCGTAGGTATTTTTGAGGACAGGTAGTATAGGGCCAGGAGTACTGGCGTATTACAGGACCAGCGGGCTATCGGCGCTAAAGCAAATCACTTAGCTCAATTGGGGAAGCCGAGTCGAGGTCGATCGCCCGATGACTTCTTCGGCTGCGGCCCTTCTTCGGATGCCAACGCCCGCTTCGCGGCGGCCTTCGAAAAATCGACGTCCACCTCCGAGAAGTCCAGCGGCCGGTCGAGCACCATTTCGACCACCGTTCCGCGCCCCAATACGACATCCGCGCCACGTGTGAGCAAAACGGCCGCCACCCCGGCGGCCGCACCGGCGGCTGCGCCAAGTCCCGCGCCTCCAGCCGACCGCGTCGCGATTGCACCGACCGACGCGCCCGCCGTCGACCCCGTCGTGATCTTCGACGCATCCTCGCCCTTGGTCGTCTCGCCCTTGATCTTGCCCTCGGTACGATCCAGTTCTTCGGACGATCGCCCATCGAGGCCGCCGACACGCGCCCGAAAGTCGCGCGTTACTCCGTTCGGCAAGGTCAGCGAGTCGAAGCGCAGATAGAGCTCCGCGCGGCCCTTCACCCTGCCGGCGCGCTTGGAGGAGGTGATCGTTCCGGCGACGTAGGAACCGGGCGGAATTACGATCTTGCCATCGGCGAGAATCGGGAACGACGTCTCCAGATACACACGATCGCCCTCGGCGGCGTGTTTCGTCGAGACGCTGTTAATCATGACGAGCGGCACACGAGTACCTGGCTTCACCGTGTAGGTGTGCAGTACATCCTGGGCCGGAAGCAGCATGCAGCCGCAAATACTGACGGCAAACCCGATCCTCGTCATGATGAATACCTCGTCTCCATTCTACGCCTACAGTTTTGTACGCGGGTCGTCGGCGGCGGGTTACTCTTTCTCAATTGGCGCGGTGATAAGGAACACGCCAAACAGGCATAACGGCCACACATGCATCATAATGCGGGCCACTGAATTGTCGATCTGCCAGTGAATGTCGGTCGAGCCGCCGATGTAGACGACATAGTAGCCGGCCAGTTGCGCGACCGCGGCGAAGATCGGTATCAGCCAGGCGCCGCGCAACGGCCGCCGCAGCCGGTTGACTCCCAACCATACGCCGAAGACGATGGCCGGCGGCACGACATAGTTGCCGAACGTCAGCGATTCGCCCGCCATCGCCCAAAACGTTACCCAATGTCGATGCGTATCCGCAAGCCGCCCCATGAATGTCCCACTCGCCGAACCCACCAGATCGTTGGTCACCGTCGCGCCGGACTTGAAGTAGAAGACGACTGCGAGCACGGGCGCCGCGCCGATCGCGAAGTCCCGCAGTTTGCCGAGCCGAGCCGTTAACTCCGCACGGCTCGCAGCCACGAAAGCGATAGATCCTGCCAGCACCCCAAAAAACAGCATCCCTTCGTTCTTGGTCCATGCTCCCAGTGCGGCCACCAGTCCCGCCAAAATAGCTGGGCCGCGACCGTTGGGCTCGGATTCAAGCGCCAATACAGCCATCGCGCCGGAGCAAACGATCATCGCAGCCATCGGGACGTCCGCGTACATCGCCGCCGTCATACGGACGATTGTGCTGCCGCCGATAATCGCGATAGCGGCGATCGCCCCTATCGCCGCTCCCCGGAGGTAGCGGAGTACGGTGAATGGCACGGCAATCGCCGAGATCAGAAACAGTGCCTGCACCCAGGCGGCGATGGGCTGCGACTCCGTGCCGCACGCGGACCAGAGCATGGCGATGGAAGCAGGCACCATGAGTGGGTAGTCGGGGTGCGACCAGTCGAGCAGTGCGACGAATGGGATTTGCATGTTCGCCGCGCGGACCAGGAATCGGGCGCGCAGATTCCAAACGGACCAGGCGTCCCATTCACCGTGCGGCGCGATGGAGGTCATCATCGTGACCGTGAAAATCGATAGTGCCGCGGCGGCGGCCAGCAATACCCAAATCCAGAAGGGTGCCTTCCCGGAGTGCCCCGGCGCTTCTTCCGCGGTCGCGCGTTTGCGGGCGACTACCCCCGCGACCCCGGCGGCGCCAAGCATCGCGCCCGCAGCCGCCATAGGCGGCAACCCGGCGGCGATTCGGACAAGGTAGAACAAGATACTGGCGAGGCCCAGGCCGGCGACAGGCGCCAGGGCCAGACGGATGGGATCGGCGGCAGACCAGCGCCACGGCGCGGGCCAGATCGCCCGGACCAAAGCGAAGCCGGATGCGACCGTGATGAGGAGCAAGAACAAGGCGGCCATGGCGTTACTTCACCTTCTCGTTTTCCAGCAGGGCAATGCCGTTCCCGAATTCGCGGACCAGTTTGAAACCTTGGTCGCGCAGCGATCCGGTTGCTATTGCCTTGTGAAAATTTCCGACGACGTATTTCTGGTTGGCGTTGGGGACAACAACCAAAGGCGCCAGTGCGTATTGAATGATGTGATGTTCGGCCACGGCGTCGGTGTTGTTTGCCGGAGTACCAGGGTCGGTCATGTATCCAATCACGCCCGTGGGCGGCAGCGCGTCCTTGAGCGCTTGCAAGCGGCCCGTATATTCCGTAACGCCGTCGACGGCGGGCGCTTGCGTATAAGCGTCGGCGGTCTGCGTAAAGAGACGGTAGGCGGAGAAAAGGGAGACGGCGGCGACAAGCAGCGTCGCGGCGACGGCGCGTGGTTGCATCGTAACTAGTTATTGTAGCGGCGCGCGGACCGGTAACGATAGACTCGGAAGACTAACTTGTCCTTTAAGGCGCAGTCGAATCTCGGGATTTGCCGGTGCGCCAGCGGGAATGCGGAAGTTGATCTGGTACAGTCCCGCAAAGCCGGGCGTGACGCCGGCGTAAAGAATCAGATCGTCCGCGATCGGTTCACCGTTAAGGAGCACGCCCAGATCGCGCCGGGCGCTGATCGAAGCGGCGGCCGTTGGAAGGGTCATTCCGTTAAGTGCTGGCAGTGTTGTGCCAAGGCCTGCCGCGTAAAGGATAATCACTTCGCCCGGTTCGGCCGGTGTGTCGGCGGCAACCAGACGGCCATCAATGTGGGAGGCGATAACGTATTGGCTGGCAATTGCGAAGAGCCCGGGGGCGGAGTCGCCGATGCGAATATCGATTTCCGGACCGGCCGCGCCTTCGCGGCTAAGCCGGAGGCGCCGAAGCCCGGTTCGAGTGTTGCCCGGTATGAGGAAATTTACCTGTGTGGGCGACGCAAATAGAATGGGCACGGCAACGCTGTCAACGCTGACGCTGACGCCTGTTCCGATCAGTGTCGTCGGCAATTGGCCGTTGCGAATCTCGTCCGCTGTCAATGCCTTGGTGGTGAAGGCCAAACCGCGGCCGAATAGAGACACCAAGGACAGCGGCGCGAGTGCGCCGGGTTCGTTGGTCGCGGCGTTGACGATGCTGGATGCTGTATAAACCGGTGCCTGCGCCCATGACAGGTTGGCAAGCAGGGCCCCCAGCCAGAGAACTCGGGGCATCACTTCGATGCTAGCGTTCCGATCGATCGTTGAGAAGATCGGGAAATTCCTAGGGAGTTTTACCGGAACCGAAAAGGCGAAGGGCGCGAAGCCTTTCGGCGACGCGCCCTTCACCGGCGAGACAACAGACTCAGGTTGTTACTGGACCGGAATGACCGCACCCGCCGTTGGTGTCGAAACGCCGCCGACCGAGATCGAGATCGCCACATTGCCTGGCGCCGTGGACATCGGCACGCGGATGTTTATCTGCTGGAGACCCGTAATATTGCCCGGCGCGAGACCCGCGTAGAGCACGTCGGAAGCGGCCAGAATGGTACCACCAACGGTGATCGTCACACGGTCACGCAGCGGAACCGCGCCGGTGGGGATTTCGCCGGACTGGTAGACCGGCTCGCTCAGGCCGAAGCCGGTGCCGTAGAGGCTGACGACATCGCCGCGCCGCGCGGCGACGCCGCCCGGAACTTCCGCGGCCGCGGCCACCGGAGTGCCTTGTGCGTTCAGGGCCGCGATCGACTTGCCGCCAAACGTAAAGAAGGCCGGCGAGTGGTTGTTGACGGTAACCGTCGCAATGTCGGAACGGAGTTCGTTCTGGCGGTCCGGATTGAGGATCACAACCAGCGGTACCGCGCCGGACGGAACGTCGAACGGAACCTGGAAGTTGATCTGGTCCGTCTGGACGTAAGTCACCGGAGCGCGCTTGCCGCCGACTGTGACGGCGACGCAGGCGAGCGAAGTCGGGAAGCGGCCGTCGACGAGATCGCCTGAACTGACGTTGCGCGTTCGTCCGGCGAGTTCGAAGTTAAGGCCGAAGACCGAAGCGAGGGCGCTCGGCGAGAGTTCCCGCGCGAATGACGCAGCGTTGCCGACCGAGCGGACATTCGGCCGTGTGGTGAGGTTGCAGGCGCCTTGCGCACGGAGGGTGATCGAGGTCGTGTAGAGCGAGTCGCCTTGATTATTGCCGTTGCCGTTGGCGGCGATGCTGGCGGCATAGAGGATGATGTCTCCCACTTCGTTCGCGGGCGGAGTCCACTCAAACTCCCAGTCAACGCCTTCGCGGGTGCCCATGCGGGTTGAGGCGGAGTTGTGGCTGATGAACTGCGGTTCTGGTTCGCCGGCGCAGGGCGGCACGGTCAGTGCTGGAGTCCCGCCGCAACGCAAGGTGGTGTTGGCGTCTTCGGTGAACGAACCGGCACCGGTGCGGCTATTGCCGGATTGCCGCGCCGTCAACTGAAAGCCCCAGCGCTGCGCTTCGGAGTGATCGATCCTAACCTTGATGCGTTTTTTCACGCCCGGCGTGTAGGTCAAGTTGTCGACCATAATCTGCAACCGGCCGCGAGAGTCGGTATTCGCGCCGCCTGCCGGTTGATGGCACTGCGAGCATGCGTTCGCGGCGCTGGCGTCGGTCGGTACGCCCGAAGAGGCGATCGGCGCAAACCCGGAGCGAGCAAAAAGAGCGGGCGCGCTCAGTAGCGCGCCCGTGAAGAGAATTTGAAACAACGTAGTTGGTCGAATCATGGTGCCTTTAGTTTTGGACCGCTAGTAGCAGGCCCGACTGGATTGAAACGCCGTTAATGGTAATTTCAATGGGATGTTCCCCGTTTGCGAGTTGCGGAACCGTCACATTGAACTGATTCAAGCCGGGCCCGGAAAGGCCGGCAAACGATGGAGTGACCGATACAGTTCCTATGCGCATTTGCACTCGGTCGACGAGCGGTGCGGCGCCGCTGAACGTGCGTCCAGGAGCGACCACCGGGTTGGTCGGACCGAAGCCCGTGCCAAAGATCAAAATGACTTCGCCGGTTTTTGCCGGCACGACACCGGCGGTACCGGCCGGGCCGATAATCGCGGCATCGCCTCGAACGGCCGCCGGATAATTCTTGGTGCCGACGGCATACGAGAACAAGCTCGGATTCTCCTTGCTTGCGGTGACGCTGAACGGCAGCGATTCGCCTGCGGCGTTCTTGACGATCACCTGGACAGGACCGATTTTGCCCGCGAGATCCGGCACCTGAATGTTTACCTGACCCGGCGAAACGTAGTTCATGAACGCAGCCTTGCCGTCGACGGTCACGCTGACGCCGTCGATCGCGGTCGGGAACGCGCCCGCCGCGCTGATCAAGCCACCCCAGTCTTTTGTTGTGGTGGAGAGGTTGTTGCCGAATATCGAGATCCACGAACCGGTAACCACGCCAGCCGCGTAGGAGCCGATCACGACCACCCCGCCAGATTTGATTTCTGGACGATTGCCGCCGCCACTCGCGGCTTGGAAGTTGATGGTGGCGTTGGCGGTGTGGATGCGATCCCCGGAACTGGAGTTGTTGCCGTTGGCGGCGTTGCCGGCGACATAAAACTTGACTGCGCCGACATCGCTTGCCGGCGGCGTCCAGTCGACTTCAAACGTTCCAGTTGTGCCGGGAGAGCCGTGCTCGATGAACTCCAGTGGGTTCGAAGCGGCGCAGTTGCCGCTAGCACTCCGCTCTTGGCCGTTGCCGCAAAGAATGATCGTGGCGGAACTGACGTTTTCGAACCGGCCGGCCTGGCCGCGCGTTTCGTTGCTGCCAAGCCGCGCCGATAGTTGAAAGCCATAACGGCGAACGGCGGAGTTGGAATCCGTGACAACAACCTTGATCCGTTGCTTTACGCCCGGGGTATATGTCAAGCCCGATGGAAACTGCAGCGCGACGCTTCCGCCTGACGGATTCAGGCTCGTTCCCGTGTGGCAACCCGCTTGCGCACAAGCCGAGGCGTTGCCGCCCGGGCCGCCTTCGGAATTCGGGTCCGGTCCAGAGCCGAAAGCCCATAGGATCATCGGTACGGCGAAACCCACCGTGATCAGCCGTCCTTTGTTGATGTGCTTGAAATTTGTCATCCGAGAACTAACACGATTTTGATTCAGCATACTCGAAACCCCGTTCTGGTATTAACTTCCGATTGAAGAATTCACAAGTTGGTACTTTTTTCAATGTGCCCGACTGCCGACAGACCTGCCCTCTAGCTCAATGGGGATAGTGCTTTTCGGACAACGGTGCTTAGGGGAATTGCATCCAGTCGATCCAGGCGGATCCACTCGAATGTTTTAGGCGGGCGGGCGATCTTCGCGGCAACCACTTCGAACTCATAGATTCGATTGGTGATAGCGTGCGAGAACTCGTGAATTAGTCTAACAGGTTTCGCTGCTGGTAGTTGATTCGGTTCGGGAAGTTCCCAAAACCCTCCGAGCAGAGCCGCCTCCTGCGATCGCTGCCAGAGGAGAATATGCCCGTTCCGAATGACTACCAGAAGCGTCCGCCGCACTCGGCGGATCTCGGACTTCCGCTTTTTCACAGGCAATTGCCGTTCCAAACTTTTCAACCGAGCCTTGCACAGTTTTTCCACAGGACATCCACAGCATTTCGGATCTTTGGGCAGGCAGACGGTCGCGCCGAGTTCCATCATGGCCTGGTTGTGCCGGGCGGGATCTTTTACATCGATAAACTTCTGCGCCGCTTCCTGCAACCGCTGTTTCGTTTTGGAATTGGCGATGTCGCCCGGATCGGCGGTGACGCGGGCGAGGACCCGAATGACGTTGCCGTCGAGAACCGCTTTCGGCTCGTCGAAGCAGATGCTCGCAATCGCGGCGGCGGTGTAGGGGCCGATTCCGGGCAATTCGATAATTTCGTCGTAGGTGGAGGGGAACGATCCGCGCGCGACGATTTGCCGGGCGGCTTCGCGCAAATTGCGGGCGCGCGAGTAGTAACCCAATCCGGACCAGGATTTGAGAAGTTCGTCGTCGGTCGAGGCCGCGAGTTCGTTAGGCGACGGGAAGGTCCGCAGGAATCGCTCGTAATAGGGGATCACCGCCGCGACGCGCGTTTGCTGCAGCATGATCTCGGAGATCCAGACGCGGTACGGATCACGAGTGCGCCGCCACGGCAAGTCGCGCTTGTTCGCGTCGTACCACGCGGCGATAATTGAGGTGAGCCTCACAGACTTGGAAGACTCCATTCTCATCCGCGGCGCGCGGATGCACAACCTCAAAAATCTGACCCTCGCGCTGCCGCACAACAAATTGACGGTGATCACGGGCGTTTCGGGCTCGGGCAAGTCTTCGCTCGTCTTCGATACCGTCTACGCCGAGGGCCAGCGTCGCTACGTCGAATCGCTCTCGGCCTACGCGCGCCAATTTCTCGACCGGATGGAGAAGCCGGACGTCGAAGAAATTCTCGGACTCGCGCCGCCGATCGCGATCCGGCAGAAAAACACGACGCGGAACCCGCGGTCGACGGTGGCGACATCGACCGAGATTCACGACTTCCTGCGGTTGCTTTTCGCGCGCGCCGGCACGACGTTCTGTTCGCAGTGCGGCGATATCGTCCGGCGCGACACGGTCGATGTCGTCGCCGAGGCGATGTCGGCTGAAGCACAAGGCTCACGCTGGTATGCGCTGTTCCCGGTGCGCTCCGAGAGAGATTCCGCCAAGTTGCGCGATCATCTGTTCGAACTGCGGCGCAAGGGCTTCAACCGGCTGTACCAGAACGGGCAGGTGTTTGAGTTTTCAACGCCCGAGTCGTTGCTCGAGATCGACTTCGCCAAGCCGGTGTTCGTGCTCGCCGACCGCCTTTCGATTTCGGGCGATGTCCGGGCACGCATTGCCGATACGGTGGAGACGTGCTATCGCGAATCGGGCGAAGTCTACTTTGAACAAGCAGGCGTGCCCGACCCGCCGCTCCGCACGTTCAACGAGAAGTTTGCCTGCAAGAAGTGCGGCATCGCGTATCAAACGCCGGAACCGCAACTGTTCAGTTTCAACAACCCGATCGGGGCGTGCACGCGGTGTCAGGGCTTCGGCAACGTGATCGACTATGACATGGATCTGGTGATTCCGGACGCTTCATTGACGATCGCGACCGGCGCGGTGCAGCCGTGGACGAAGCCGGCCTATCACTGGTGGCAAGGGCAGTTTCAGAAGTTGTACGGGAAGACCGTTCGCTGCGGCGTTCCGCTGTTTGAGCTGAATCGCGAAGAGCGCGAGTTGCTGATCAATTACATCCGCAACGTGTTTTTCAAAGAAGTGGAACACAAGAAGTACAAGGTGCAGGTGCGTGTATTTCTGAGCCGCTACCGGGGATATGCGGAATGCACTGAGTGCCAGGGCTCGCGGCTGCGGCGCGAGGCGCTAAACGTGCGCGTCGGCGGCAAGACGCTGGCCGAGGTTTCGAAGATGAACATCGCCGAGGCGTACGCATTTTTCGGCGCGCTGGCCTTGGGCAAGGAAGAACAGGTGATCGCGGGGAAGATTCTCGTTGAGATCCAACAGCGGTTGCAGTTTTTGAACGATGTCGGTTTGGAGTATCTGACGCTCGACCGGCAGTCGGCGACATTGAGCGGCGGCGAGGCGCAGCGGATTCAGCTGGCGACGTGCCTGGGTTCGCGGCTGGTGGGCGCGTGTTACGTGCTCGACGAGCCGTCAATCGGCTTGCACAGCCGCGACACCGAACGGCTGATCAAGATTCTGCATGAGCTGCGCGATCTGGGCAATACGATCCTCACCGTCGAGCACGATCCGGATGTGATGCGCGCGGCCGATCACATTGTGGACCTTGGTCCGGGCGCGGGTGAAAATGGCGGGCGCGTGAATTTCGAGGGCACCTATAAGAAGCTGCTTGCGCCGGGCAATACGTCGCTGACGGGCAAGTATCTGCGCTGCGAGTTGGAGACGTCGCCACGCATGGCACGGCGCGCCGTGAACCCGAAGAAGTTGTTTCGCATCACGGGCGCGCGCGCGAACAACTTGAAGTATGTCGATGTCGAGATTCCGCTCAACATGCTCGTGGCGGTGACAGGGGTGTCGGGTTCGGGGAAATCGTCATTGGTACACGATGTGATTTATCGCGCGCTGAGCCGTGAGTTGAATCGCGAGGGGCGCCCGATGGAGGACGAGACGGAGGCCGAGGGCGCCACGGAACGACAGACGTGGAAGACGCTCGACCGTGCGCATTTGTTGAATCAGGTCGTGCTTGTCGATCAGAGTCCGATCGGGCGCACACCGCGCTCGAATCCGGTGACGTATGTGAAGGCGTTCGATGTGATTCGCGACCTGCTTTCCCAGACGCCCGAGAGCGATCGACGCGGATATACGCCGGGGCACTTTTCGTTCAACATTCCGGGCGGCCGCTGCGAGACGTGCCAGGGCGATGGAACCGTCACGGTCGAAATGCAGTTCCTGGCCGATGTCGAACTCGTCTGCGAAGACTGCCGCGGTACGCGGTTCAAGCAATCGATACTTGATGTGAAGTATCGCGGGTTGAATGTCCACGAGATTTTGAAGATGACCGTCGCCGAGGCGCTGCGGTTTTTTCACGACACGCCGAAGCTCATGTCGCGGTTGAAAGTGCTGAGCGATGTTGGGCTGGGCTACTTGCGGCTCGGGCAATCGGCGACGACCTTGAGCGGCGGCGAGGCGCAGCGGGTGAAACTGGCGGCGCATCTGGCGCAGTCGTCGAGCGAGGGGACGTTGTTTCTGTTCGATGAGCCGACGACGGGACTGCATTTCGATGACATCCGCAAACTGCTTGATGCGTTTCAGCGGCTCGTTCAGAACGGTGGATCGCTATTGGTGATCGAGCACAATCTGGATGTCTTGCGCGCGGCCGATTGGATAATCGATCTCGGGCCGGAGGGCGGTTCGGGCGGCGGGACGATCGTGGGCGCGGGAACTCCCGAAACGATTGCCGGGTTAGAAACGTCCCACACAGGGCGATTCTTGCGCGGCATACACTGAGTGCATATGAGCTTGGCGATTCTTCTAGCGTTTTGGCTCCAGGCGGCGGGCGATCCGTGGGCCGCGGGCACGAAGGCGCTTGAGGAACAGAAGTACGAAGAGGCCGCGCGGTTGTTTGGCGAGGCGGTTACGAAGACGCCGGAGGATGCGTATGCGCGCTTTCATTTGGCGCTGTCGTTGAGTTTGTTGAATCGCGATGCGGAGTCGGCGGCGGAGTACAAGAAAGTCCTGGCGGCGCAGCCGGGTCTGTATGAAGCACAGTTGAATTTGGGCGTTGTCTTGCTGCGGATGAAGCAGCCGGACGAAGCGGCTCCACTTCTCGATTCGGCACGCAAACAAAAGGCGGATCAGTACCGCCCGAACTATTACTACGGCGAGGCGCTGCTCGCGTCTTCCAACTTCGAAGGCGCGGAAGCGGCGTTGCGCGCGGCGTTGACGATCGATGCGAAACGGCCGGAGGCGCAGTTGGCGATGGGGCGCGCTGTGGCCAAGCAGGGCCGCGTGAAGGAAAGCGCGGTGTGGTTCGCGGGCGCGGCGAGCGCGGATGCGTCGTATCGCGATGCGTTGTTGGAACTGGCGGCGCTGCACGAAGGTGCGGGAAATCGCGCGGAGGCCGCCGAAATCTACAAGCAGTTCCCGGAGAACACCGGCGCGCGCGAACGGCTGGGTGTGTTGATGCTCGCGGGCGGAGACGCGACAGGCGCGGTCGCGGAGTTGGAAAAAGCCGTGCAGACATCCCCGACCGCAGCCAATCGATTCGCGTTGGCGACCGCGTATTTGAAGGCGAAGCAGAACGAAAAGGCGCTGCCTCTAATCGCGGCCGCGGCCGAGCAAGAGCCGAAGAACGTCGAGTTGCGACTAACGCTGGGGCGCCTGCGCCGCGAAGCGAAAGCGTACGATCCGGCGGCGCGCGAGTTCTTTGTGGCGACGCAGATCGACCCGTCGTCGAAGGCCGCCTGGAGCGAGTTTGCGTCGACACTTTTTCTGCTGGGGAACTACCAGGGCACGTTGGCCGCGTTCGATAAGTTGAAGGCGCTTGGCGAGGAGTCGGCCGCGCAGTGGTATCTCCGCGCGCTATGCTACGACCGCATGCAGTTGTACAAGGAAGCGTTGCCGGCGTACGAAAAATTCCTCGCGATGAGCGATGGCAAGAGCCCCGAGGAGGAGTTCAAGGCGCGGCAGCGGATCAAGGTGGCGAAGAAGATATTGGAGAGGCGATGAAATCGTTGGTGCTGTGCATCGCGGGTGTATTGGCCGGCGCCGATCTGGCTTCGGTGAAGGCCGAGCCGAATCTCGAAAAGCGTTCGGAGAAGGCGCTGGTGTATGCGGGCGAGTTGCTGACGGCGATGCGCGGGGAGCTCGATCGCGGCGACGTCGCCAAGATCAAGGAGCAACTCTCCGAATTCCAAAACGCGATCGATTTGTCGGTCGATTCGTTGGAGGCGACGGGCAAGAACGCTCGCAACAATCCGAAGTATTTCAAGCGCGCCGAGGTCCGGCTACGCGAGTTGAACCGGCGGCTGGCGACGTTCAAGAGCGATATGAATCTGGACGACAGGCATTTGCTGGACGACGTTGGCGGGCATGTCGCCAAGAAGATCGATCATCTTGTCGAATGGACCTTGCGAGGCAACAAATGAAACGCTGGGCGTTTGTGCTGTTGTGTGTTAGCGCCGGCTGGCTGCTGGCACAGGATAAGGATTTTCTAACAGCGGATGAGGTCGACCAGGTCCGGCTGGTGCAGGAGCAGAATGAGCGATTGACGCTTTACATGCACTTCGCCAAGCAGCGTGTGGATCAGGTGGAGAACCTGTTGCGGCGCGAGAAGGCGGGACGCAGCGGGCTGATTCACGGCGTGCTGGGTGAGTACACGAAGATCATCGAGGCAGCCGACATGGTGACCGACGACGCGCTGAAGCGGAAGGTCGACGTGGCGCTCGGTGTGAAGGCGCTGGCGGATTCAGAGAAGGAGTTGCTGGCGCGGCTGGAGAAGATTCGCAACGCGAAGCCCAAGGACATTGCGCGGTATGAATTGGCGCTTGACAACGCGATCGAGGCGACCAGAGATTCGATGGAATTGGCGCAAGAGGACTTGGCCGCGCGCGGGGCGGGCGTGATCGAACGGTTGTCGAAAGAAAAGAAGGAACGCGATGCACTGCTGACGACCAAGGAACAAGAAGAGAAGAAGGTCGCGGAGAAGAAAGAAGCCGAGGACTCATCGAAGCGAAAGGCTCCGACTCTGCGTCGCAAGGGCGAAACGCCGCCTCCGAAGTAGCTACAGCAGGTGTTCGATTTCGACGCCGCCCCATTTGTTGTTGAGGTACTCGGCGACGAGGCGGCGATGGCAGTGATGAGGCGTTTCCTCGCTGCAGAGCAGGCATCCACCGTCGATTAGTTCGGGTGACATCGCTTCTTCGATGCGCCGTTCGCGCATCAGTTCGAGGAACTGTTTTTCGTAGAGCGCCCAATCGCCGTTCTTCGCTTTCTTGAAGGGGTCGAGGATTTCCGCGGTCGGCGCGAGTAAGGGCGCGTGGACGTATTCGACCTTGCAGAGTTCGGTGGTGAAGAAGCGAAGGTCGTCTTTCTTGGTGAAGCCGGCGAGTTGCGAGACGTTGTTGAGGCGAACGTCGATCAAACGTTTGATCTGAGCTTCGCGGAGGCAAGTGAAGAATGTCTCGGCCGACTTCTTATTGAGTCCCGCATAATATAGA